>JBFYSM010000149.1:0-6696 GCA_041301605.1 Chloroflexota bacterium
AACAGGTCAATCCGGAAGAAGGGGCCAAGCATCGTGCTTTCCAACGTTTTGAGATGGAGCAGCCCAATCAACTATGGCAAATGGACTTCAAGGGGTATTTTGCCTTGGAAGAAGGTGGCTACTGTCATCCGCTGACCATTCTGGATGCTCATTCCCGCTTTTTTGGGGGTTACAGGCCTGTTCGAATGAAAAGCACAGACGGTACAGGAAAAACTGAGCCTTGTTTTTCGCTTTTATGGGCTGCCAGAACGGATGTTGATGGATAATGGCTCTCCTTGGGGAGATGATGCGCAAAGCCCGGACACGATCCTGACCGCCTGGCTGATCCGCTTGGGCATCCAGATCTGTCATGGGCGTCCCTATCATCCCCAAACCCAAGGCAAGGATGAACGCTTGGATCGTACCTTGAAAAGCGAACTCCTCTCCCGCCATACTATGACAAACCTGCCTGCCAATCCCTGTTCGGGATGGGTACAAAGATAATGACCGAACGCTCTCCAGAGACTCTATGGGGTTTCTGTTGGCGTTGGGGTAGGGGGGGCTGGCGGCGTATCCGTCGGTGTTGGTGTTTCTGTGATCGTCGGTACTGAGGTCGAGGTTGAAGTGTGCGTGGGGATGCGCGATGAAGTCGGAGTAGAGGTTCGAGTTGGTGTAGGAGTCCGAGTCGAGGTGGGAGTTCGAGTGGGGGTGGGAGTTGGCACCTCCACGTACAGTTTGACCTGCTTTTCGGCTGAGTGACCATCATCGCTGACCATGTAGACCCGCAGGGTGATCAGGGTGTTGGGGACATCTTCCATTTTCCATAAGTAAATGGTTGCTTCAGTTGTAACGGGCGTCCAGGTATTGTCCAGCAGGATGCGCCACTCGGATGGGTTGGATCCAACCGCATATTCGAGCCGGAAGAACTGGAAGTGACCTGTTGCGTTGACGATCCCCCGGATATTCAGCGGGATCTCCTTCACCGTATCATTTTCATTCGGGGCGGTGATCTCCAGGATGGGGCGTGGATCGTTGGCTGTACATTCCCGGTTGGGCGGAAACCGTGGGGGATCAGTGAAACCAATTTGCCTGGCCCAGTTTTGTCCATCAGGATCATTCAAAATCCATTCTTGTGCCCAGCTATCCTGAACGTTCAGGAACAGGTCTTCATCGGGGTAATCTGCACAAGCTTCTGATGCAACCAGGCCTGTCCAAGTGTCAATGGTGATATGTTTCCAGATGTCCTCCGTAGATGGCAATGGAGGTTGGTCCGAGGCAAAATATTCACTCCTCTGGCTGGGGCAGTAAGGTGAAGGCTCGGTACCGGATGTGGTGCAGATGATCCGATCCACGATCCCTGTTGGACGGGTGAACGGTGTTGGATTGCCGCCGGTCAACTGCTGGTTTGCCACTTGCATGAATTGGGCCCATATCGGCGCTGCGCCTGTAAGCCCGGAGGTGTTGATCATTGGCGAGTAGTCGGCATTCCCGATCCAAACCCCAACCGCAATATCAGCAGTATAACCAATCGTCCAGTTGTCCCGGAAATCGTTGGTGGTACCGGTCTTGGCGGCAGCCGGGAAAGGCAGTGCCAGCACCGAGTTGCGTCCAAACATCCAGGAGCGGGCATCGTTATCGGATAATATGGATGTAATCAAGTAAGCATGTTCCGGACGGATTACCTGTTGCCCTTCCTCCGGCTGGTATTCATAAACGACATTTCCCTGGTAATCCACGATCTTCAGGATCGACACCAGCGGGATACGCTGGCCTTGATTGGCAAAGATGGCGTAAGCTCCGGTCAACTCCAGCAGGCTGACCTCCCCGCCCCCCAGGGTGAGGGAATAACCGTAATCCGGGCGGGTCAGGCTGGTGATGCCAAGACGGCTGGCCATGGCGACCATCCCGTTTTCTCCTGGGGTATTCGCGTCATCGTAGATGCCGACAAACTCAAGCGCCCGCACCGCCGGGATGTTGAATGAGTTGGCGAGTGCCGTCCGAAGGGTTACCGGTCCGTGGAATTTCCCATCATAGTTGACCGGTTCATATAGCGGGTTGGGATCGTTCGGATCCCCTGATGGGGGTAGTTTGACAGGCACATCCCAGATCAGCGTCGAGGCAGTCCAGCCTTTTTCGAAGGCGGCCACATAGGTGATCGGCTTGATGGAAGAACCCGGCTGGCGGGTTGGGCTGGTAGCCATGTTGACCTGGCCAGAGATCGCCTCATTATTGAAATCCGCTGAGCCAACCATGGCCAGGATTTCCCCTGTATCCGGCCGGATGGCAACCAGCGCGCCGTTCGTGACCTGACGGTCAGCCAGCAGGGCCACCTGGGATGTAACCAACTCCTGGGCTGTGTTCTGCAGGCCGGGGTCGAGCGTGGTGTAAACGGTGAACCCTGAACGGTAGATGGTTTGCGGATCGTACTGGGTCTCCAACTGCTTGCGGACGAAGGTCACCCAATGTGGATAGCGCATATCGAAGACCGGCGGTGTGAAAGCATACTGCGCCATTTCCTGGGCAGCCAGGGCTGCATTGGATGCATCCACGCAGACGCGCTCGGGGCTATTGCTGACATAAATGCAATCTTTTTCCAGGCTGAGGTAGTACATCAACACCAAGACGGTTTCCTGGCGTTTCAAGGTGCCTTCGCGGTTGGTGAAGATATCGTAGATTGCAGGAGATTGTGGCAGGCCAGCCAGGAAAGCGGCTTCCCCCAATGTCAGGTTGGCAGCGGTCTTCCCGAAGTAGGATTCCGCCGCCGCCTCGATCCCATAGGCCAGGTTGCCATAGTTGATCTCATTCAGGTAGAGTTCCAATATCTCGTCTTTGCTGTATTTGCGGCTGATCTCGGCCGCCAGGATGGCCTCGCGGAATTTTCGGTAGTAGGTTTGCTCCGTCCGTTCCTCGGGAGCGAGCAACAGGAGTTTCGCCAACTGTTGGGGAATGGTCGATGCACCGGAGACCGTCTCCCCGCTGCTGAGGTTTTGCCAGAAGGCGCGGATGATGGCCACCAGGTCGAATCCCGGGTGGTTGTAGAATTCCTTATCTTCCGTGGCGATTGTGGCAGCCACCAGGTAGGGGGAAATATCTTCGAGCTTGGTATAGGTTCGTCGACCGGCATTCGGATCGATGATCTCGTACAACAGGTTCCCGTTCCGGTCCAGGATGCGGGTGGTTTCGAACTGGGATGCCTGGGCGCGTAAATCCTCCACGCTGGGGAGACCCGTGGCAATCATGTTGTAGGCCACAATGCCAGCCGTGGCCAGCAACAGGATCAGACCAACGAAGATGAATGCAGAAATGATCAAGCCGCGCAGGAAACACCCCAGTCTCTTGCGCCGATCCACCGGCTGCTTCATGCGTTGTCTGGAGGCGGGCTTTCTGAGCGTGGTGTACGTGAATGCCGCCTGGCTGACACGCGTCGCGCCCATGTCGATCTCATCCACATGCTGCGGAAGCACCTCACCAGCCTCATCCTTGGCTGGCTGGGCGGCAAGCCCGTTCGGTTCGGCGCGGATGAGCGGTTGCCCGGCGGGGTGTTCAGCCTGCGTTTCTGCTTCAGAGGCCTTCAACAGGCGGTTGAATTTCTCGCGTGGATCTTCTTCTGGTTGGGTATTGGACATGGGTACCTTGCATTAGATTTCAGGATGGCCTGGATAGAACCAATGTAACCCAGATACCTTTCATAACAGTTTCATCGTTCTGGTTCTTTACATTTATTCCAATTGACACCGTCCCCCCGCCCTGGCGGGGAAAGGGCTTCTTATCCGTCACTTCCATCTCGACATGGATGGTGTCGCCAATAAAGACCGGCTTGGTGAATTTCCAGCGGTTGATCTCGCGGAAAGCGATGGCGGTACCTTCCAGCACACCGGTCCGCAGGGCCAACCCGGATGCCATTGACAGGCACAGGAGTCCGTGCGCAACACGCCCCCCAAACTGTGTTGCCTTGCTGTACTCGATATCGGTGTGGATCTGGTTGAAATCACCGGAAATCCCGGAGAAGATCACCACGTCGCTTTCGGTGACCGTTCGGCCAGGTGAAACCATTTTCTGGCCATTCGTAAACTCTTCAAAATACAATCCTCGGCAAGCTGGGGTGGATAACATATCTGCTCCTCAAGCTGGATATTGGATTCAATTATACCCTTTGACCTCCTGCCAGTCTGCCCGTACAATTAGGCCATGAGAAGCTGGTCTCTGGGCATGAGCGATCCACTCTCCCTGACCCTGGCAGCCGATTTCCGCCAGGATGGGGTGGATTTTTCCAATGACCAAATATGGGAACTCGGGTTGGGTGGAGGTGATCCTCCTGCCCTGGCGGCCCGAACCACGTATGGATTGCGGGCGCGCTCGATGCGTATCTTCCCGCTTTTCAAAATGGGCCGCCGCATCACCACTAATCCCGCAGAATTCAATTCCCCGCCCCGATTGCGCCGGTTTACGCCCAGTTTCCTGCACCTGGAGTATGCTCCTTTTCCCGGGCTCGAGGTTATTGCCGAGTACTGGGTACCTTCCTCGCAGACCCTGGCTGGCCGCCTGACAATCACCAACCGGTTATCCAACCCGCAGGCCATGCAATTCGACCTGTGCGGCCTGTTGAGCCCCATCAACGGGCAGAGTCTGGCACCCATCGAGATGCAATCTGTGCATGTGCTGGCAGGGCGCACTTCGAACCTGGCACCGGTCATTTTCCTGACCGGTGGCCCGCTGCCGGGTGCAGGCCCGTACCCCTCCCTGATGATCGATCTGAACCTGGCGGCCGGTGCTTCACGGCAGTTGACCTGGGTGCATGCCGCCCTGGGGGAACCACAAGCATCGTTTAACCTGGCGCGTCACACGGCTGCCCGGCCCTGGGATGCAGAATGCACGCGCCTGGAATTCTTGCATGCCAGCCAGACCATCGATATCCAAACCGGGGATCCGGATTGGGATGCTGCCTTTGCATTGAGTCAGCGGTTGGCTTTCAGCCTGTTCTACCCGGCCAGCGATGACTTGCCATACCCAAGAGCTGTTCAAAGCCGCAGCCCGGATAAGGGTTACCTGCCGCCCGGCAAGTGGTTGGGGAGGACTCCCCTGGCAGATGGACAGTCTGCGCTGGAGAGTTATTACTTTGCCAGCCTGCTCCCCAACATCCCTGGTTTGATGGAAGATGTGGTGCGGAACTTCACCTCCAACCAGGATGTCGAAGGATATATCCATGACCGTCCCGGCCTGGCAGGCCAGCAGGCGCGCTGGCTGTCGCCGCCGTTGCTGGCCCTCCAGTCATGGAAAGTTTATGAAAGCAGGAAGGATGTGAATTTCATCGAAGATGTGTTCCCACGCCTGCTGGCTTACATGCAGGTCTGGTTGGATGCCGCCCACGACCGCGATCGGGATGGCTTCCCGGAGTGGGATCATCCCCTGCAAGCCGGTCTCGAAGACCACCCGGTTTTCGATCTCTGGCATGCGTGGGGGCGGGGGGCGGATATATCGTTTTTCGAGAGTCCGGCCCTGGCTGCCATGCTGTATTCCGAGTGCGGCGCGCTGATCCGGATGGCTGATTTGATCGGTGACCCCATCCAGCGTGAAAGGCTGGAGCGTATAGCAGAATCCCTGCAAAATGAAGTAGAGGAATGTTGGGATGCTGATGCAGCCATCTACCGCATGCGGGACCGCGATACGCATTACCGGCCTGCCTGGCAATCCTTGGGAACACAGACCGGCAGCGGGAAACTGGAGTTGAAGCAGGCCTTTCGCTTCCCCCGGCGCCTGCTGGTCCAGTTACGCATCCAGGATCCATCCTGCCGCCCGAAGATCACCCTGCGCGGCCGCGCCGGAGGCAAGCCTGCAAAGGAAGAACTCGTGCGGACGAGCATGCAATGGGGTGCCGGATGGGCAGCTTATACCAGCCGCAACTGCTTCACTCGCCTGGCACGGGTGGATGTGAGGGGGATCGGTGTACAGGATGAGGTCGAGGTGAGCGTCCTGGGGTTCAATATCGAAGACCAGACCCTCCTCCTGCCATTATGGGCGGGCATCCCGCACCCGCGCCGGGCGCAGACGATGGTCAGCCGCAGCCTGATGAACACCGAGCGGTTCTATCAGCCCTACGGGATTTCTGCATACCCCATCACGGATGGGGGAGATTGGCTGCCGCACACGGCAGAAGCGGATACCGTCTGGATGGGCGTGCATATGCCCTGGTGCCACTTGCTTGGGGAAGGATTGCTGGCTTATGGGTTGCGCGCCGAAGCAGCACAGTTGACTGCGCGGTTGATGGCGGGAATCATCCAAAATCTCAAGAAGCGGCATGCTTTCTACAGCACCTATCATGCCGGGAGTGGCGCCGGGATGGGGGAACAGAACGCCATTTCCGGCCTGGCCCCGCTCGGTTTATTCCTGGAAACACTGGGTGTCCGGTTGTTGGATGAGAAGAGCATCCGGCTGGAGGGGCAGAACCCATTCCCCTGGCCGATCACGGTGGCATACAGAGGGCTGAGTGTCGCCCGTTATGCCGATCACACCGATGTAACTTTCTTGGGCGGCGAGACCGTAACCGTAACCGATCCGACATCCTGCATCATCTCCCTTTCCTGAAAATCATCCTATTTGTTGGTTCAGATAAAATTCTTGGCAGCCATGACGAGAGGAACGGTTTTTATGGTATAAAGAATTTGAGTAACTTCTCAATAAATGGGGGAAGATGGGGGGGGGGGGGGGGGGGGGGGGGGG
>JBFYSM010000164.1:0-3011 GCA_041301605.1 Chloroflexota bacterium
GGATGAACCGTTCCACCACCATCTGCTGCGCGGTTTTGATCCTGCTCGAAGGGTTGAGCGCAGAGCAGGCTTTAGAGCGCGTCCGCCAGCACCACCCCTGGGCGCGCCCGGACAGCCATCACTGGATCGGGTTGAAGTGGATGGCTTCCGTGAGTGGAAAGCAGTGATGAGTGATCAGTTATTAGTGATCCGGTAACAAGGTTGCCCTGCCCGGACGGTCAGCGTGAACAAGATGAATCTTGTCCCATCCTACTGGAACAGGAAGAGCTATTGTACGTTTGATAAAAAGAGCCAGAAAATCCGGCTCCTTCTGTTTTTTGCCTTTTATTCTTCCCCTCCATTTTTAATTTTACGCTTTACGTTTTACTCTTTCTCACCATACCGCTCCGCCCGGTTGCGGCCTTGATCCTTGGCCTGGTAGAGGGCGACATCCGCGTTCTGGAGCAGGGTGTCGTAGTCGATGCCATGCGTCGGATAGATGACCACCCCGGCCGACAGCGTGACGTGGGTTTCATGATCCTTGACGAGCTTCGAAGCCAACTGCTCGAATGCAGCGCGGATCTCATTGGCGCGCTGGTGTGTGTTTTCCAGGGATGAATTCGGCATGATCACCAAAAATTCCTCGCCGCCGAAACGACAGGCGATATCCCCCTTGCGCACACCGGCGATCAGCAGCTTCCCCAACTCCTGCAAGACCTGGTCACCCATTTGATGGCCATGGCGGTCGTTCACATTCTTGAAATGGTCGATATCCATCAGGATCAGGCCGATCTCCCACTGCCTCCTTTCGGCCTGGGCGATCTCGCGCCCCAACATCTCTTGCAGGAAGCGGCGGTTGAACAGTCCCGTCAGCGGGTCACGGATGGCCTGCTCGCGCAATTCTTCCTGCAACACTTCGATCACTTCCAGTTTCTGGCGCAGTTTTTCATTGGCGCCGGTCAATTCCGCCGTCCGGGCCGCCACGCGCTCCTCCAGGTTCGTCACCAGGGATTTCAACCAGACCGCCATGTTGTTGAAGGATTGGGTCAGGGAGCCAATCTCATCCTGGAATTTGACCAGCACCTGCACATCCAGGTTGCCATCATCCACCTGCCGTACGCCGGCAAGCAGGGTTTCCAGCGGCTTCACCAGGTTGAAGTACAGCATCAAAGGAACACCCGCTATCACGGATATACTGGCAGCCAGGATCAACCATGCCAGCGGGGTGAACAACTCGTTCAGGTGCCGGCGGAATCCCAGCAGGTAATCCTGAACCGCGCCGGATGTCCCGGTGGAGAGAGGCAATTGCGCCAGATCCACGAATTGCGGCGACTGGTTCCACGCCGTCCCGCCCGGCACAGCCCCAATCGCCCACACGTGCGACATGGGTTCATCGTTGGGCTGGAAGTTCAACAGGGCGCTACCCGCCGGCGGGAGGCCGTTGTAGCTGATCTCGAAGACACCGCTGGGATACAGGGACAACTGGAAGGTCAGTTCAGTCTCCTGTTCGTAGAAACCACGCAGCCGGTGCCAGGTGACAACCAGGCGTTCCGCCTCCTGCAAAACGTAAACGTTGCCAGGGCCGATATCCGGGTAGAGATCCGTCAGCAACGCCATGATGAGCGGTGTCCCGGCCCCGTAACGGTACTGGTAGTTACGGTAGACCACTGGCTGCCCCACCCCCAGCGTGCCATCGTTACAGGCATAAACCTGCGAGTACGGATGACCATAGAAGGGGAACTCGAAATCCAGCGCCGGGCTGCAGGAATTCAGGAGATAATCGATGACATGCATTCCCTCCCGGTCATCATCGCTCAGGTGCAGATCGGTTCCCAGATCCGCCTCGAACATGAAGGGGATTTCGGTAATTTCATAACCACCCTGTTCGTTTGGTGTGAAGCGCAAGGTACGCTGGTCAGGCAGGACAGGGGAATAATTCTCCTCCTGCACAGGCGAAATCACCCAACCCACGATCCCCAGAAAGGCCAGCATCACGGTCAGGGTGGTTCCGGCCAGCTTCGCCATGAATGAAAAAGTCTCCTTCTGGTAATTCAGGTAGATATTCCAGAATACGAAAAGGGCTACCAGGATGCCCAGTGAGATGATCGAACTGGCCAGGAATGTTGGCAGCAGGTATAGATTGCGTAAGATATTGAAGAGGCTCAGGCTGGCAATGAACAGGTAGATCAGTGCGAAGGAACCCGCCGCCCGCGCTTCGGGAACTTCCGGATGCAGGAGGGCAGCCAGCCAACCCCGGCCGCCCTGCCTGGATCCAATTGCCAGGACAACATACTGGCGCAGGAAGATCAGTGGAACCCATAACAGGAGGGCCAGCAAGGCATAATCCATGCCGGGAGTGCGGAAGAGCACCTCGCCTTCCTGTAAACGGATGAATCGAAAGACCGCATAACCGCCTTCCCAAGCGGCATAAGCCAGGCTTAACCCAAGCACCAGGTAAGATTCCCATTTACGACGCGCTAGCAGCGCCGGGAACCGGTATGCAAACTGGAGCAGGAACACCAGCGCGATCGCCAGGGTTGTATTTTCCAAGAATACGATCACCAGACGCCGGGTGGGCAGGGAGGTCGATTCCAGGAAGAGCAGACCGATGAATATGGTGATGAATGCAAAGAACCCAGTCAGCAAAAGGCATTGCGGTTTGCGTTCCTTCCGCAGGCACGAACGCCTTGCCAGCGTAGTGGTGATTGCGGCGGAGAGGATGAATTGCGTCAGGTAACTGATCGAGGAGGAGGTCAGGTAGAAGATCGGCATGCCAGTCTCCCGGATATGGATGCTCGAATTATAGTCGCAATCAGCCAGGTTGTTTTCGCAGCATTCGCCCCGCTCGCGGAATTGACGCCAAGAATCACCCCTGCAATTCAACCACCCATCAAAAAACATCCGAGACCATCAAGGTCCCGGATGTGGGTACGCGCTTGCCTCTTACCAATCATTACTTGCTGATCACATCTTCCCCTCCACATACACCTTCACTGCCTCACCCATGAACGCTGCCAGGCCAGGGTGGATCT
>JBFYSM010000168.1:0-2890 GCA_041301605.1 Chloroflexota bacterium
CGATGAACACTTGAAAACGGCAAGAACTGCACTCGAGCGAATTCGCCGATCATTTGCCAGTGTGAATCACACGCCTGACACCTTTTTCGTCGGTGCAGCAATCGAGAAGCGAATGGCGGCCGAGATTTGGGATGAATTGAAGAAAGGCATCTTGACCAACGCAGCCAATCTCAACGAAGATAATCAGGTTGCATCCATTTCCCGCTGGCTTTGTAATCTATAGATTTCAGAATAGCTACAACAACCTGTCCCCGCTCTTCACGCTATCCACCCGGTAATGGCATCCGTGGCTCTGGCGTGACATGCCTCAGTTTTTGTGTCCAACTGGAATGAGAGTCTGAGCAGGTTGGATAGGGTACTGAGCGGCGAAGACCGCCGGGGTTTGATAGTGCAAAGAACTGTGCGGACGCTGGGTATTATAATGCAGCCGCCAATCCTCGATCACCACTTTGGCCTCCAGAAGCGACTGGAACCACTCGCGTTGCAAGCACTCATCCCGGAACTTGTCATGGAAGCTCTCGATGAAACCGTTTTTCCATGGTTGTCCAGGTGGGATAAAGGTGGGGCCGATGTGGTTCTGCTCCAGCCAGGCTTGCACGGCTTCCGCCGTGAACTCACCGCCATTGTCCGAGCGCAAGAAGGCGGGTGCGCCCCGCACCGCGATCACGCTGGACAGCGAGGTGATCACATCTTCAGCCAGGATGGAGGTGGCCACCAGAATGGCCGGGCATTCGCGGGTGAATTCGTCCAGGATGCTCAAAGTCTTGAATGGCTGCCCTTCTGCCAGCCGGTCGAACAGGATGTCGTAGGTCCAGACATGGTTAGGATACTCCGCCTGGTGCGGTATGCTGCTTGTGGCCTTCTTTTTGCGGGGTTTTCGCGTGCGCTGCGGCTCGATTTCGAAGTCATGCAGCTTCCACAACCGCCAACAGCGGCCAAATCCCAGCCCACTCACGACCGCCACTCGCCGGTATCCATAGCGCGGGTTGGCTCTGGCGGTTTGACGCATTTTCTCCAGCCATTCCGCCTCCTGATCAGGACGACGCAGCCTGTACCGGCTCACAGTACGGGAACACCTCGCCCAACGGCAAGCCGCCCGCGTGGAGATGCCCTTGTTGACCAGTTCGTCCACCATACCATGCCGCTCCACCGGCGTCAGCCTTTTTTTGAGATGAATTCTTGCAAGGCGTCATGCGCCAGCAGCGACTCCGCCAGCATGCGCTTTAGCCTCGCATTCTCGACCTCTAGCGCCTTCAGTCGCTTGGCTTCTTGAACACTCAAACCACCGTACTTCTTCTTCCAGCGGTGGTAGGTGGCCGGGCTGATCTGCTCTTCCCGGCAGAGATCTTCGATGGCCTTCCCTTGTGCCAACGCACCATCGATCTTGTGCAACAACTGTACGATTTGTTCCGGTTTCCTTCTGTCCATGAGAATAGGCTCCTTTTCTCGGGCGCTCGACTCTCATTTTACTTGGTCACATTTTTCGAGGCAGGTCAAACCTGCCCAGGCGCGCGGCAAAATACCTCTCCAGAGGCGCATCGTATTTCGAATTCCTGCGTACATCTTTTCAGAAACCATCTGAAAGGAAAATTGCCATGTTTACGAAATCCTATCCGAAAACCTTGTTCCTGTTCTCCATCATTTTAGTTCTGGCGCTGGTGACATCCGGGTGCGGCATCACCATAAATATTCGGACGGTGCGCGGTTCCGGCGTTATTTCTGAACAATCCTTTTCCGTCCAGGGCTTCCATGCCATCAGCATGGGCGGCATTGGTGAAGTCACGGTCGAAATGGGGGATGAAGAATCCCTGCGTATCGAGGCCGAGGACAACCTGCTGGAGTACTTCGATGTCGAGGTGCGCAATGGCACCCTGATGATCGAACAAAGCCCAACTGGCATCACCCTCGTGCCCACGAAACCGATCCATATCTATGTGACTGCCCAATCCCTGGATGCCCTGGCCCTTTCCGGCCTGGGGAACCTATCGGCTCCTGAATTGACCGGCGAGGATTGTGATCTGAACACCAGCGGCGCCGGTAGCATCACGGTTGAGTCCCTGGATTGCACCAATCTGGATGTATCCATCACAGGGTTGGGGGACATCACTGTCCAAGGGGGGCAGGTGGACACGCAGGATGTCACCATCAGTGGCATGGGCGGTTACCAGGCCGGTGACCTGCAGAGCCGGGAGGCCGATTTCCAGATCAGCGGCATGGGCGATAGCACCATCTGGGTTACTGAATCGCTGATTGTTTCCATCAGCGGGGTAGGCGACCTGGAATACTACGGCCAGCCGCGTGTCACCACCTCCGGCAGCGGGGTGGGGGATGTCGACAGCCTGGGCGAGAAGTAAGGCCACTGACATAATCCATTGTTTCCTCCTTTTTTTCAGCAAGGGTCCTGGTGATGGGCCCTTGTTGTGTTTACGGGGGAATTCCTTTCGCGGGGGTTTGCCTGTACAATAGGGGTAACATTTTTCATACCCATCCATTCCACTCATCGAGGTCAACATGGCACTTCCTTCCTTGCCCCCTGTTCGAAAAGCCAATTCCATCTCTGCCCACACCTGGGCCGTTATGACTGTCCTGGCCATCACCGGCCAGATCGCCTGGGCGGTCGAGAACTCCTGGTTCAATACCTTCGTTTACGATAAACTGACGCCCGACCCGCGCCCGGTGGCCTGGATGGTGGCCGCCAGCGCCATCACCGCCACGCTGACCACGCTCCTGATGGGCACGCTCAGTGACCGGACGCGCTCGCGCTGGGGGCGGCGCAAACCGTTCATCTTGTTTGGGTATATCCTGTGGGGCATCTCGACCGTGCTCTTCCCGACCGTGGCTTACATCCAGGTAACCGGCATCGCCGTGGTGATGGTCATCATCGCCGACT
>JBFYSM010000177.1:0-8225 GCA_041301605.1 Chloroflexota bacterium
CATCATCGCTCAAGTGCGCGTAGCGCTGCGTGACCTGGATGCTGGCATGCCGGGCCAGTTCCTGGGCCAGCTTGAGGTTGCCGGATGCCCGGAGCACGGTGGTCACGAAGTAGTGGCGGAAGGAATGGGGGGTTATCTTTCCTTCGGCTTCGTTGCCCAATGCCTGGCGGACGCGTTCGGTGACGATGTTCCTGCCGGTTGTTGTTGTGACCGGTTTGACCTTTTTCCCTGCACCTTTATCGTGGCGGGCAAAGAGGGGCAGGGAGGGGAGGGGGCGGCCGGAAGCGCCATCCAGTTCGGCGCGCCCTGCCAGGTAGGCTTTGAGCGCCTGCATCGAACGCGACGAGAAACGGACGATGGCCTGTTTGTCGCCTTTGCCGATGATGATTGCCCGGCCTTCGTTCCAGTCAATATCGCCTCGGCGCAGGTTACAGGCTTCGTGGACGCGTAACCCGGTATCGGCCAGTGTCAGCAGGAATGCCCGATCCCTTAATGCGCGTAACCGTTCGTTTGGGTTGTCAGATAATTGTATTGTGATATTATTCACAAATAGGAGCACTTGCTCGATAGAGTCGCGCGGAAATTGAGGCAGGCGCTGGCCGGGGCGGCGGGTTCGTTGGAGGATAAATTCGGTCAAGCGTGGAAAATTGATTTCAGAAAGCCGCTGGGCAGAAAGGTAACGGTAAAAGCGTTTTACTGCAACGGTATAAAGTTGCTCTGTAGCGGGGGAAAAGTCTTTGAGCGCGTCCAGGAGCCAGGGAACGGCATCTTCAGTAAGTTGATTGATGGTTGTTTTCTCAACCGATAGACCGTGGTCATTAAGGATATCGGCAAAAAATAAAATGCCTTTCGTATAACTTAACGCAGTGTTGCGACTACGAGAACGCTTCAACATGTCGATGAAATCTGACATAACTTCCTGTATGGAAGGCGGTTGCATACTCATGGCACTATCACTCAACATTATAGTGGATATTATATTTTGGATGCATTTCTCTGATCAGAGAAGCCTCTTTATTCCTGATCCAATAGTCAACGAGAGCTTGGTTGCCCGAGTCAAGAATATCCTGGGGGAGTTCTACGAACTCTACATCCCAGTTCCAGCAGTCGGGAATGGCCGCACGTGCATTCTCGTCAAAATAGCCTCCTGAAGGAGGGTCAGCGTATCCCAAGTGCTGGGCTAGGCGGTTTCCCGCATCGTAGGATTTCCCAATGTAAAGAACTTCGCTGCCGTTCCTGATAATGTAAATCACAGCACGATCTGGCGCATTTTTGCCTTCTAGAACAATTTTGCCAAGTTTCACAAAAACCTCCATGATTTCGGTAAGGTTACTTATCGAAAGCATTCTTATTTTACAGGTGAAACCTGCTGCTGTCAAGCCCCCCTCTTTCAGTGTTCAGTATCAGTTGGCAATTTTCAGTCACCAGGCTCGTATTCCAGCATCTGCATCAAACGACTGATGACTGATGACTGAACACTGATCACTGGATACTGCAAAGCCCCCTCCCCCACCCCCACCGGGATGTCACACGTTTGCAGGTTGGTAGGTTTGGCCATAATTTAGATGCAAACCCCCCGCAATGCAAGCGGTTTGTTGTACAATTCAGGTAGATTAATCGCGCCGAGGAGTATTGCATGAACAAACGAACAAGAATCATCATTCCTTCCATCGCCCTATTCATATCCCTCACCATCCTGTCCGCCTGCAACCTGCCGGCCGATGATCAGCCGCCGCCGATCACGGCCAACACCGCGGCAGCCATGACTGTGGAGGCCGTTTTGACGCAAGCAGCCCCCTCCCCCACCCCACTCATCATCGCCACCGCCACGCCCACTGCAGTCCCGTGCGAGAACGTGATCACTTTCGTCGAAGATGTCACCATCCCGGATGAGTATGACCTGGCACCTGGGACCGCTTTCACCAAGATCTGGCGGATCAAGAATGTCGGCACCTGCACCTGGACGACCAGTTATATGCTGGCTTTCTACCAGGACAATTCGATGGGCGGGCCGGCGTCCATCCCGCTTGTTACGAATGTCGCCCCAGGCCAGACAATCGACCTGAGTGTGAACCTGGTCGCCCCAACTGCCGCCGGACGATATACCAGCAAATGGACGCTGAAAGACCAGAACGGGAACTTCTTCTTCACCACCCGCAACAACCCGCTGTGGGTCATTATCGATGTGGTGACACCCGCCAGCGGGAACTAATTTGTGCAGAGAAGCGTCCTATGCTTTGCCATGCGTTCTCGAGCGCTGGAGCGTGTTGCTGGACAACCATGCGCTGGAGAGCGCACGCTAATCAAACATGGATATCCGTGCGCAATAGAGCGCACGCCAATCATTCGTGAGTAAAGGAGGCAGGATGAACAAGAAATTGAAGTTCATCTTCGTAACCATGATCGTTCTGGTGCTGGCAGGCTGTAACCTGCCGAAAGCCAGCCCAACCCCCCGCCCGGAGGTGGCTTTCACATCCGCCGCCGAAACCATCCAGGCCGAGTTGACGCGCGTGGCGCCCACCTGGACGCCCTGGCCCAGCGCCACGCCACAGGTTGTCGTCTCGTCCACGCCGATCCCGACCAATACGCCATTCCCCACCGCAACGCGCACACCGCTGCCGTGCAACATGTTCAAGTTCATCGATGATGTCACCGTCAAGGATGGGGATGATTATGCACCGGGCGCAGTCTTCACCAAGACCTGGCGCATCCAGAATGTCGGCACCTGCACCTGGACAACCGGCTATTCGCTGGGCTTCTACCAGGATAATTCAATGGGCGGCCCGGCCACGATCCCTCTGCTGGGGAATGTGAACCCCAGCCAGATGGTGGACATCTCTGTGACGCTGACCGCCCCGGCCATACCCGGCCGCTACACCGGCAAGTGGACGATGCGCGACCAGTATGGGAATAACTTCTTTTCCACGCTGGGCAACCCGTTCTGGGTGGTCATCGATGTGGTTGCGGTTACCACGACGGTTACCGCCACGCCCACCAAGACGCCCGGCGGCACAACGACCGTCACACTCAACCCGGTGATGCTCGAGAGCGGCCTGGTACGCTCGAACGGAACAATCCAGGCCGGCCTGCTGCACGTGGGTGATACGGCTGCAAACCTGGGTTCGCAGGTCTTCCTGGGTTTCGATATCTCCGGCATCCCGGCCACGGCAACGATCAATGAAGTAAAGGTTGATTTCACCCAGGGTAACGATATCGTTGGCACACCGTTCACCACCCTGCACTGCCTGCAAGCCTACCAGGATGATTACGGCACCCTGGATGCCGGCGATTACAAGCTAACTGCCCCGGTGGGAGGCTTGATCGCATGGTGCGACGCAATCGCCCTGGGGACCGTGGTGGCGGAGAACGATTTCAAGGTGCTGCTGCAAGGGAAACTGGGCACTACCCGCCTGCAGGTTCGCCTGCAATTCCCGGGCATGATATCGGATGGGAATGGTATCGAGGATATGATCCGCTTCGGGATGCCGAAATTGATCATCACTTACACGCCGTAATCCCCCCTTCCCTACCGGGAGATTGCTTCATCCCTTCGGGGTTCGCAATGACAAACCCCGCGAAAAAAGACTCCGCTCATGACGGCGGAGTCTTTTGGATTTGCTGCCAGGCACCCACCCAGGGCGTGCCCAGGCGGTGCCGCTCCCCCACCTCGATTTTATTCAACTTTCCGGCGATCTTGGCCGAGAGCATGGCCACCTGCGCCCAATCCTCATCGAAAACGGCCAGGCGCATTTTTTTGCCCAGCACTTCCGCCCAGGCCCACTCCATCCGGAAACGGTCGGCCTTGACCCAGTAATCGCGTTTTTCCCAGGCGAGTACGGTCACATCGATGGTATCGGCGATAGCCTGCAAAGCCAGGGCGATGAAGGCAGCCATATCACGCGCCGCAGGCCCGGGTCCGGCCTGTTTCGCCAGTTCCCGGATGGTTAACACAACCGCCTTGGTGAGGCGTGTGCGTTCCTTGCCGGCGCTTTCCGGATTGATGAGGCGTCCCATGTGTGCTCCCTTGAAAATGTCATTGCGAACGATGGTCGATTAGCGTTCGTTGCGTATCGAGAACGAGCGAAGCAATCTCTCCTTGGAACTTGTGGGATTGCTTTGCCAGCCAGGAGCAGGATTATACCGCATGTGCGTCATGGATCCTATAAGCGTCTTGTTAACGGGCTGCCGGTCTTTATTGACGCCCATTTGCCTTGCGCTTATAATCGTCACGCCTCGCTGAAAGCACACAAGATGTGTCTTCGTAAAATCCCGGGGACGTGCTGGAATTGGCAGACAGGCATGACTTAGGATCATGTGCCGAAAGGCGTGTGGGTTCGAGCCCCACCGTCCCTACAGACAAACCCCATTCAAGGATGAATAATTTGAAAATCGAAACATTTCCCCTAGATGACCACCAGGTAAAGATCGTTGTAGAACTGGATGCTGAACAAATGGAAGCCGGCAAGCGCCGGGCGGCTCGCAAGATCGCCAACCGCACCAAGATCCCCGGTTTCCGCCCCGGAAAGGCTCCCTATGATATTGTCCTGCGCTATGCCGGCGAAGGCGCCGTGACCGAGGAAGCCATCGAACTGCTGGTGGATGAAATCTATCCCAAAGTTCTGGATGAAGAGAAGATCAAACCGGCCGCACCGGGCTCTCTGGAAAGCGTGGATAGTGTTGCGCCGCCCAAGTTTACATTCAAGGTTCCGCTCGAACCGACCGTTGACCTGGGCAAGTACCAGTCCGTGCGGATCCCCTATGAGTGGCAGGCTCCCGGTGAAGAAAAAGTCGAGCAATCGATCCAGGAATTACGCCAGATGCATGCCACCACTGAAACCGTGGAGCGCCCGATCCAGGAAGGCGACTTTGTCATGACGGATATCGTCGGCCACAAGGCCAGGGCCGCTGAAGGCGAGCAGGCCCTGATCGACCGCCCCGGCTTCCCTGTCTTCATCCGCCCGGAAGGACGCAAGGAAGACTGGCCCTTCGAGGGATTCTCGCGCCAACTGATCGGCCTGACTCCCGGCGAGAGCAAGACCATCGCCCACAAATACCCGAAAGATGATGATGACGAGGAACTCAAAGGCCAGACGGTCAATTACGTGGTGACGATCAAGACCATCCGCGGGATCAGCCTGCCGGAACTGGATGATGATTTTGCCAAGACGGTCGGCAGTTTCGAGAGTCTGGCCGCCCTGCGGGATGTGGTACGCGCCAACCTGGCCCAGCAATCGAAAGCCGAATACGATAACGATTATTACACGAACGTGATTGACAAGATCAAGGAAGGCGCCACTATGAAATATCCGCCGCAGGTGGTGGAGCATGAAGTGGAGCACGTGCTGGAGGACCTGGAACAACGCCTGGCCTCCCAGGGACTGGATATGGAAGCCTATCTCAAGTCCCGCGAGATGGAGCGCGAGAAATACATCGAAGAGGAAGTCCGGCCGATCGCCATCCGCCGCCTGGAACGCGGTCTCATTATGGAACAGATCAGCAAGGCCGAGAATATTCAAGTCAGCAAAGAAGTGCTGCAAACCTCCTTCCAGCAAACCTACGGTGAGATCGCTTCAAACCAGCAGTTCCAGAAAAACCTGCGCGGCAAGCAACCATCCAGGGAGGTGGTGAATGCCATCGCCATGGAATCAGCCGGGCGCGCCGCCACCCAGTTGACCCTCGACCGGCTGAAGGAAATCGCCACCGGGGAGGCCGCCCGCAAAGCCAAAGAAGAAAAGAAAGCTGCTGAGAAGAAGGCGGCTGAGGAAGCCGCCGGAACGGAAGGTGAGGCGGAAGCCAAGCCCAAGAAGACAGCCAAAAGCGCATCCGCCGCCGCGACAAAGAAACCGGTCGCGGCCAAAGCGACTGCGAAGAAGCCGGCCGAAGCGGAGTCCGGGTCTGGGCCGAAGAAGCGCACCAGCAAGAAAACCGAACCCAAAACCGAATAGAAAATCCAGGAGTATCCATGTCCATTCCTAATATAAGCAATGTTTATCCCGGTGTTTATGAATCCTCGCCATACGGCGACCGCGAAGTCAGCGTGTTCAGCCGCCTGATCAAGGAACGCATCATTTTCCTTGGTGCGGCGATCGATGATAATGTTGCCAATACGGTTGTAGCCCAGTTGTTGTTCCTGAGCCGTGAAGACCCGGATAAGGAAATCCAGATGTACATCAATTCACCCGGTGGCATTATTTATTCCGGGTTGGCCATCTATGATACGATGCAGATGATCTCCAACCCGATCAGCACCGTGGCCGTGGGCGTGACCGCCTCGTTCGGGACCGTGCTGCTGACCGCCGGTACGAAGGGCCGCCGCTATGCCCTGCCGAACGCCACCATCCACCTGCACCAGCCGCTGGGCGGCGCGCAGGGACAGGCCACCGATATCGAGATCCAGACCAAGCAGATCCTGCGCCTGCGCACGCTCCTGAACGATATCCTGGTCAAGCACACCGGCCAGCCGCTGGATGTGATCAAGCGCGATACCGACCGCGATTTCTACCTGGATGCCCCGGAGGCGGTCAAGTATGGCATCGTCGACCAGGTGCTGGAAATACCGGAAAAGAAGTAGCCAGTTGTCAGTGAACAGTGATCAGTAAATCAAATAGACCCTAAAGGTTTGCGAAACCTTTAGGGTCTATTATGCTCCCTTGCGAAACCCAGCTGGTATGGGGAAATTAATTTCGCCATACATTGTGGAACCTTCGCAAGTCTGGCGAAAGGATTCGATATGCTGCCCAAACCCATCAAAGCCCTCATCCTGGATATGGACGGCGTCCTGTGGAAAGCAGACTCCCCCATCGGTGACCTGCCGCGAATCTTCGAGCGCATCCGGGCGCGCGGGCTGAAGGTGACCTTTGCCACCAACAACGGGACCCGCACCCCCGATCAGTACGTGGAACGCCTGGCTTCATTTGGCGTGCGAATCGAAGCCTGGCAGGTGGTGACCTCGGCGCTAGGTGTGGCGGAGTTGGTGGATAAGGCCCTCACTAACCCCCCGCTTCGCGCCCCCCTTCCTCTCCCGGAATCGGGAGAGGAAGGGGGGCTGGGGGGGATGGTGAGGGCCGTCTTCGCCATCGGCGAGGCGGGCGTGATGGAAGCCCTGCACGAAAAGGGATTCGAAACCCTGCCGGTGGAACGGGCTGAAGAAGCCCGGGCAGTGGTGATGAGCATCGACCGTCAGATCAACTTCGACAAAATGCGTGAAGCCACCCTGCTGGTGCGGAAGGGGGTGCCATTCTACGCCACCAACCCGGATAAAACCTTCCCCACCCCGCGCGGTGAGATCCCCGGCGCCGGGGCATGGATTTCGGTGGTGATTACCGCCACGGGCGTGGAACCCATCTACGCTGGCAAGCCCGCCCCTTACCTGCTCGAGCTGGCCCGCGAACGCCTGGGCACGGCCAAAGAAGAAACCCTCGTGGTCGGCGACCGCCTGGAGACCGACATCGCCGGCGGACAGGCGGCGAGCATGCCCTGTGCGCTGGTGCTTTCGGGAGTTTCTACGCGGGAAGAAGGGGAAGCGTGGGAGCCAAAGGTGGATGTGATGGCGGAGGATTTGGAGAAGTTAATCGAATAGTCTGATAGTCTGGAGTCGAATAGCAGACTTCCGAAGCGTTGGGAACTTCGGAAGTCTGTGGTTTTTATTCTAGGACGCGTTACATAGTTCTCTGTAAATAATGCCCCGATCCATTCCGCCATTCGATCTCGAATACCAATTTCTTCTTTATCTTCGTGCAGCTTCTTTCCGGCATATTCATCCAGCAGGTCGTGCAGTCGGTAGCGTTCGCGCTCGCCTGCAACTGTTTTGACCAGGGACAGGTTGATGAAACGGGAGATCACCTGCCTGGCATCTGTCGATTCTGCCTTCCACAAATATGCTGCCGCCTCGGGCGCAAAGCCGGTCGGGTGGAAGGCCGCCAGGGCGCGGAAGCGCCCGCGGTCGGCCTCGCCCAGGTCGAGGTAACTGATATCAAATACCTTTTCCATATCCCAGCGGGCGTCACCGTCCATGCGCAGTTCCGGGAAGCGGCCTTGCACGATCTCGAAATAGCGGTTAATGGGATGACGGATGCCCTCCAACTGGCGGACGCGCCGGGCGGCGATCTCCAGCGCCAGCGGGTTGTAGGCGCAGTGGATGGCCAGTTTCTCGGCGGCTTCCTTTTCGGCAGCCACCACATCCTCTCCAAGCACGGCTTCCATCAATTCGGCTGCCTGCTCCGGGG
>JBFYSM010000185.1:0-10478 GCA_041301605.1 Chloroflexota bacterium
ATATGACAAATCCATTTATACAACTGTAATTTGACAAAAACCGCCCCCCGGATATAATAGTTTCCTGTTACAACTATTCACTATCTCAACTATTCTATGAGGCAGTTATGTCTGAACAGGAAACACTCCAAACCGCGATCGACAAGTTCTGGGAGACCATCCCGCCCGCCTGGCACGCCACGCGTGCCACCATCCGCCGCGTGGCCGCCGAGCAGTTCAACTTAACGGTCGAACAGTTCCAGGTCCTGCGCCGCATCCGGAGGGGGATTGCCTCGGTCAGCGCCCTGGCCGAATCCAGCGGCACAAGCCGTTCGGCGGTCAGCAAGGCAGTGGACAGCCTGGTCAATAAGGGCCTGGTCTCCCGCAGCCAGGACCCCAACGACCGACGCAATATCCCGTTGTCGTTGACCGTTGAAGGCCAGCGGATCCTGACCGCCATCTACCAGGAGACCGAGCAGTGGCTGGCAGGCAAGTTCTCCCGCCTAACCTCCCGGGAAATCTCCCGGCTTACAGATGCCATGGATGTGCTCCAAAAAGCTTTTGTAGAATAATCTCTTCCGTACACCAACACCCTTATGAAATCTCTCCTCAAACTTCGCAGCATCATCAAGCCTTATCTCTGGCAGATTCTCCTTAACCTGCTCATCCTGATGGTTACAACCGCCCTGGCGTTGATCGTACCGCGCGTCATCCAGCAGATCATCGATGACGGCATTGTGCGCGGCGAGATCGCTTATATCATCCGCTCAGCCTTGATCCTGCTCGGCATTGGGGTGCTCACCGCACTCCTGAACCTGAGCCTGCGCTACCGTTCCGAACGGGTGGCTGCCTTCATTGGGTATGATCTGCGCAACCGGATGTACGATCACATCCAGAACCTGCACTTCACTTTCCATGACCATTCCCAAACGGGACAGTTGATCAGCCGCTGCATCGAAGATGTGCGCTCGATCCAGAACTTTGCCGGGAGCAGCATCATCGAGATCATCCATCTGAGCGTCATGGGGATCGGCGTGATCGCCATCCTGGTGACAACGAACTTTTGGCTGGCTATCATCGCCCTGCTGCCGCTCATCCCGATGGCCATGATGACGGTCGATTTCGGCGGGCGGGCCACACGCCTCTTCTATGCCATCGACACCGCCCTGGGCGACCTCTCGGCCCGGTTGCAGGAGAACGTGAGCGGGGCGCAGGTGGTGCGCGCCTTCGCCCGCGAACCGCACGAGATCGATCGCTTCGATCAATCCAACCGCACTTATTTCAAATCGCGCATCAAGATCATCGGCGAGTGGTCCAAGGTCATGCCGACCACCAACCTGCTCATCACCCTGGGCACCATCCTGATCCTGCTCTTCGGCGGCTATCTCGTGTTGGCTGGCCGGATGACGGTCGGGGAGATCGTGGCTTTCAATGCCTACCTGTTGATGCTCTCCGCCCCGGTCCAGCAGTTGACCTGGCTGGTGAACGCAGCCGGGGAAGCCAGCGCCGGCGCACAGCGCGTGCTGGAAATCCTGGAAACCGAGCCGGAGATCAAAACCCCCGAACAGGCGGTGGTACTGCCAACCCTGACCGGGCGGGTCGAGTTCCGGGATGTCTGCCTGCGCTACCAGGATGGGAAGACCAGCGCCCTGGAGGATATCAACCTGGCAGTCGAGCCCAACCAGGTGATCGCCCTGATCGGGCAGACCGGGTCGGGCAAGACTTCCCTGGTCAACCTGATCCCGCGCTTCTACGATGTCACCGATGGGGCGGTGCTCGTGGATGGGCACGATATCCGCTCGGTGGACCTTTCCTCCCTGCGGCACCAGATCGGCATCGTTCTCCAGACCTCCTTGCTGTTCTCCGATTCGATCCGCGAGAACATCGCCTATGGCCGCCCGGATGCAACCGAAGAGGAGATCATTACGGCCGCCAGGGCTGCCCAGGCGCATGAATTCATCACCGGTTTTACCAACGGGTATGATACCGTTGTCGGCGAGCGGGGCGTGACCCTCTCGGGCGGCCAGCGCCAGCGGGTGGCGATCGCGCGCGCCCTGCTGATGAACCCGCGCATCCTGATCCTGGATGATTCCACTTCCAGCGTGGACACCCAGACCGAGAAGCTGATCCAGGGGGCCCTCGACAGTTTGATGGAAGGCCGCACCACGTTCGTCATTGCGCACCGGCTGGTAACCGTCCGCCGGGCGGACCTGATCCTGGTCATGGAGAACGGGCGCATTGTTCAGTCCGGTAAACATGATGAACTCCTGGCGCAGGGCGGCCTGTACAAGGAGATCCACGATCTGCAATTGAGCCAGAACAAGCTGTCGGCCGATGAATTGGCGGAGATCGAGGCTGCAACAGAGAAGAAAATAGAAGGCCGCCGATCCTCCGACCGCTCCCTGGCATAATGAAGAAACGATGAAAAACACAACGATGACCACAATTGTCCCTCCTGCCTACGTTACACAGTCCGAAGACCAGTACGACAAGCGCTTCGATCCCACCGTCGCCCGCCGCATCATTGGCTTTGTCCGACCATACACGGGGAAGCTCCTGCTGGCAATGGCGCTCACCCTGGCGGCAACCATTGCTGCAGTTGCCGGGCCGTATTTCGTCAAAGTCGCGATCGATTCCGGCCTGAATGCAGGCGATGCAAATGTCCTGCGCCACACCGTCCTGGCTTACCTGGCCGCATCCGTTATCCAATGGTTCTTTACCTATTACCGGGTCAACCTGATGGCTTGGGTGGGGCAGTCGGTGATCTATGATCTGCGCAAGATGCTCTTCAACCACCTGCAGAACCTGTCGCTCAGTTTCTACAGCCATTTCTCGGTTGGGCGGGTGATCACGCGCGTCATCAACGATGTCGAGACCGTGCGCGATTTCGTCACCTGGGCGGTGCTGGCTGTTGCCCGGGATATTTTTGCCATCGCGGGCATCATCATCGCCATGCTGGCCATGAATGTGCGCCTGTCCTTGATTACCTTTTCGGTTCTGCCGCTCATGATGCTGGCTACGTATTACCTGCGCCGCCTCGCCAGGGTTGCCTACCGCAAGGTGCGGGCGTCGGTTTCATGGGTCAACTCGGTGCTGGCTGAAAATGTCAATGGCGTGCGGGTGGTGCAGGCCTTCTCCCGCCAGCCGCACAACTACGCCAACTTCCGCGATTATGTCAACCGCTACCATCTTGAACGTTCCCTGCACGCTGCCCGGGTGGCCTCTTTCTTCGCGCCGGTTGTGGATATCCTGGGAGCCATCGCCGTTGCCCTGGTGGTCTGGCTGGGTGGTGCGGCGGTGTTGGGCGAATCCATAACAGCCGGGGTGCTGGTAGCCTTCATTCTTTACATTGACCGGTTCTTCGAACCCATCCGAGATCTCTTCCGCCGTTTCGACTCGCTCCAATCGACCATGGCTGGCGGCGAACGCATCCTGTCGCTGCTGGATACCGCCATCGAAGTCCAGGATGATCCGCAGGCTGCGAAACAGCCTTTCATCCAGGGCGAGGTGGAATTCGATAACGTTTCATTCCATTACTCGGATGACCCCACGCCGGTTTTGCAGGAGATCAACCTGCACATCCGCCCCGGTGAGACGGTTGCCCTGGTGGGCGAGACCGGGGCTGGCAAAACCACCCTGGTCAAGCTGCTCTCCCGTTTCCATGACCCGACCGATGGCCGTATCCTGGTCGATGGGCATGACCTGCGCCATGTTACCCAGTTATCCCTGCGTTCCCAGATGGGCGTTGTCCTGCAAGATCCATTCCTGTTCAATGGCTCGGTCAAAGAGAATATCCGTTTCGGGCGGCTGGAAGCCACGGACGAGGAGACCGTTGCCGCGGCCAAGGCTGTCGGTGCACATGATTTCATCGTCAACTTGAAAAATGGATACGATACATCGGTGGAGGAGGGGGGGGTTCTCTTGAGCGTCGGCCAGCGCCAGTTGCTCTCCTTTGCCCGCGCCCTCCTGGCCGACCCGCGTATCCTGATCCTCGATGAAGCAACTTCCAGCGTGGATACGCAGACCGAGCAGGTTATCCAAGCTGCGCTGGCGCGCCTGCTCAAAGGGCGAACCTCGTTTGTGATCGCCCACCGCCTGTCCACCATCACCAACGCGGATCGGATCGTTGTCATTCACGATGGCAGGATAGTCGAGCAGGGCACCCATGCTGAATTAATGGAGATCGGGGGAATGTATTTCGAACTGTACCAGACCGGCTTCCAGGAGCAGTAGGGATGACATACATTTGCATTGCCCTTATTGGGTTGTGTGCGGTCATGGTGGTTGGCTTAACCGTATGGTTGGCCACTTTCCTGAACCTGGGTAAATTGCTGCTGTTGTTGGGTGCACTGGGCGGGAGCATCCTTGCAGTTTCCCTGTGGAACCTGCTGGTAGTTGGAATTGTGCGTCAGAGTCCGGGCGGTAATCTATCCATGCTCTTTACCGACTCTGCATATGCCTGGAATGTGACCCGGGCAGTCTTTATCCCGGCATTGTTTGGCAGTTTGATTGTCGGTGTGGCATTATATGCAGGCGCCAGGCTTTTTCGCCATCGGGAAAAGAGGCTGGCTGGTATAGCCCTGCTCGGTGCAAGCGCGCTCAGCCTGTTCCTGTTATTCATTGCCAGTGGAGCCCTGTTGATCATGGTCGATGGTGGGTAGTAATACCTGCATCCGGCTGGCGTTAGAGAACTTGATTGATCCTTGATTTCTTGACGCATCTCCCCGATGGTGATAAACTCACGCCATCACTCTTGACGAAAGGAGGCACGACATTTCATGAAAGTCACATCGGTTGCTCAACTCCCAATGTTCAGCGCGCCTCCTGAAGGGCAAGGGTAAACGCGATTCCTATCGCCATGACAGATTTCTCCCAGCCGCAGGTGGACGCCGCCCTGCGGCTTTTTGATTCGTTCGAAAAGCCACGCGACATCCTATCCGTGGTTTCTTTTTTTGATAAGGCTATGAAGACACAAGATTACATCGATCTTTTCGAAGAACTGGATGACCTGGAACAGACCAAGAATTTCCTGCAGCCGGAAAAACGACGCCAGCGTTACCCGCCGCGTCATCCGCAAAAAACGCCCGAGATAACGCATCAGTTCATTGCTGGACAGGATGATTCTGCCAAGAACTTCGAATTCACCTACCGCGCTTCCCGTCACGAAGCGGGGTGGCTGCGGGATTCCCGGGGGGACTTCTACGAGACCAGGGGGATCTCCGATGTGCTGCGCATGATCAAGGGTGGAAAGGAAGCCTCTGTTTACCTCTGCAAGTCGGGGAATCGGGCAAAAGCACCCTACCTGGCTGCCAAGGTTTACCGCCCGCGCCAGTTCCGGAACTTGAAGAATGACCAGCTCTACCGGCTGGGGCGCGCCGACCTGGATGAGAGCGGCAACCGCATCATCGAAGACGGCATGTTAAAAGCTTTGCATAACCGCTCCGCCTATGGTGAGCAGATCCGTCACCAATCCTGGATCGCCTATGAACTCCAGACGTTGAAGATCCTGCATGCTGCTGGCGGGGATGTGCCGGAGCCATACGAGATGGCCAATAACGCCATCCTGATGGGTTACATCGGGGATGTGGATTTTGCAGCCCCTACGCTCAATACGGTCGAACTACAGCCGGAGGAGGTCAGGCCCCTGTACGAGCGGGTCATCCATAATATCGACCTGATGCTGGAAAACGACCGCATCCACGCCGATCTATCGGCCTTCAACATCCTTTATTGGGATGGTGAGATCACGCTGATCGATTTCCCGCAGGTTGTCCCGCCGGATGGCAACCCGCTGGCCTGGCGCATCTTCGAGCGCGACGTGACCCGCATCTGCGATTATTTCATGGACCAAGGCTTATCTTTGAACCCGCGAAAACTGGCTGCAGATTTATGGACTGCGCATGGGCACAAAATGATCCGCGAAGTTCATCCATCCCACCTCGATCCCGATAAACCCGAAGACCGGCGCATCTGGGAACGGCAGAAATGACAACCTCCCCCGGCGATGAAACCGGGGGATTTATTTCGTGGGAATGAAGTAAGGTAGATATTTCCTGGGAAAATGTGGTATTCTACCAGTGCGATTCCGAAAATATCTCTTGTTGGAAGGAAACTCCATGCCAAGCTTGCAAGCTCTCCTGATTGAAGCCTATTTGAGACTGATGAATCGGTTGACTCCACCTGTGTCAGGTGAATGGGATATTGAAAAAGAACGCGCCGGCACGGAAGCCATGGCCAAATCATTCGGTCGGTTCAGCGGGGTAACCTGTACGCCTGTTTCAGCCGGGGATGTGCCGGCGGAGTGGATCATTCCAACCGGAAGCGCAACACAGCGCTGTATCCTGTACCTCCACGGCGGCACATTTATCACGGGATCCATCAAATCACACCGTTCCCTGGCAGCCAATATTGCCTTCGCAGCCCAGGCGCGTGCCCTGCTCATCGATTACCGCCTTGCTCCTGAGCACCCTTTCCCGGCTGGTCCGCAGGATGTGATGACTGCCTACCAGTGGTTGTTGGACAACGGGATCCCAGCAAAGGATATCGTAGTGGCAGGCGACTCTGCGGGTGGAACACTGACACTAGGCTTGCTTTTCTCCCTGCGCGATGAGGGCAAACCACTGCCGGCTGCGGCTGTGTGTCTCTCCCCGGCCATTGACCTGTCTTTCAGCGGCGAAACCTGGAAGACAAACGCAAAAGCAGATGTAATGTTGGATTTTGATAAAGAGAAAATCGGGATTGCGTATTATTTGCGAGGAAAAGATCCGCGCTCACCTGACGTGTCACCGCTCTTTCAGGCTGACTTTTCAGGCTTGCCGCCCATCCTCATCCAGGTTGGTTCGAAAGAAACTTTGCTTTCCGATGCAACCAGCTTCACCGAAAAAGCCAGGGCTGCCGGCGTGGAGGTTACCCTGGAAATATGGGATGGCATGCAGCATGAGTGGCAATTCGCAGTTGGGATGCTCCCGGAAGCGCGCCGGGCGATCAGGCGGATAGGGGAGTACGTTATGGAAAGATTTTCTACTGGTTGATTCCAGGCTTTTCGATCCCATGCCATAAATCAAACAAAAAAACGATAAGGGCTTGCGGTCTTTGACAAGCCCTTTTCCCTTACATTTTTGAAACTCGACAAGCTTGCAAGGTGGCTTGTTTATTCGATAATCATCGTTATAATGCGCCCGTAACCTTAACAACCGAACCGTGTCCGATAAATAGTAAACCCGGTGAAAACCGGGGACGCACAGCCATGGGTCTTCAGTCACGCAAGTGACTATGACTGCCAGGCCGCCGAAGATACCGCACCCGCATCGCAGACATCGCAGTTCCATCATAGACATCGTTGCACTATCGCAGCATTCGGCGGCCTGGTTTTATCCAGGCCGCTTCGATTCCACCATCATTCGACAAGGGCAAACCCGGCAAAAGCCGGGGACGCAAAGCCATGGGTCTACCGTCACATCCGTGACCAAGATTGCCAGGTTGCCGAAAATGATCCCATTTTCTTACCTTGAACATCTGGCGCTCCCAGGCAGAGCATGCCCTTGCCCAGGAGATTTAATGAAAACCAGATTTCTCAAGGTATTTTTTATTGTTGTTTTCGCCATAGCCGTTGTTCTACCAACCCTGCCCGTCCAGGCTGCCGGGCATTATGATGCAGCTTCCGCTTTTTCCCAGCCCAATGATCTACCGGAATTTGCTGACTTCGTCTTGTCCGTCTCGGATGGGGCGAGCGGCGTGGTGCGCGGGGTATATGTCCCCGGGCTCTTCGCCTTCCGGGTTGTCCAGCAAAGCCCTGGCAACGATGGCTATGTCTCCCCGGCAGCAGATGCGATCACGCAGTTTTCGATGGCCGGCCAATACGGTGTGACAGGCCTGCTGGCCCACAATTACCTGGCCGGGTCGAATTTCAAGGGCCTGAAAGCCGGGCAGGAAATCCGGATCGTGTACGGGGATGGCCGGGTGGCTTATTACCAGATATCCGCCGTCTCCCGTTACCAGGCCATCAGCCCGCTCAGTGTCACCAGTAATTTCATCGATCTTGCCACTGGAACAGAATATACCGCCGAACAGACTTTTACCCAGTTTTACATGGGCGGCAACCATGTAACTTTCCAGACTTGTATAGCGAAAGGGGATGAGGCAAGCTGGGGAAGGTTGTTTATCGTTGCCTATCCAATCCCTGCTCCGTTGGAGCCTAACGACCTAATGAAGAGAAGCAATTAGCTTGAGTCAGAAGGGAAACATAAAGAGGACTCGCCATTCCTGACGAGTCCTTTCTTGTTAATACCGGGTTACTTGATTACCGGAACCACCTCCGGCACTGCCACACCATACGCCTGTTCCTTCTCGAACTTAAATTGCTGGGTATACAGTCGGTAGTAGTGGCCGCTCTGCCTGAGCAGTTCGGCGTGCGTGCCCATTTCGGCGATACGGCCCTCTTCGATGACCACGATCCGATCGGCGCGGCGGATGGTGCTCAGGCGGTGGGCGATGACGAAGGATGTTCGGCCGGCCATCAGCGCCTCCATGCCGCGCTGGATCAGGGCTTCGGTCAGCGTGTCCACGCTGGAGGTGGCTTCATCCATAATGAAGATCTCGGGCCTGGCCAGCACGGCACGGGCCAGGCTGATCAACTGCTTCTGTCCAACCGAGAGCAGGTTGCCGCCCTCGCCAACTTCCTGGTCATATCCTTTTTCAAAGGTCGCGATAAAATCATGCGCGCCAGCAATCTTTGCTGCCATTTCGACATCTTCATTGGTTGCATCCAGCCGGCCGTAGCGGATGTTCTCGCGGATCGAACCGGAGAACAGGTGCGGGGTCTGCAAGACGATGCCAACCCGGCTATGGATGCTCTGCAAGGTGTAGTCGGTATAGTCGCGTCCGTTGATGCGGATGACTCCTGCCTTTGGCTCATAGAAGCGGCAAAGCAGGTTGACGATGGTTGTCTTGCCGCCGCCGGTCGGCCCCACCAGGGCAATGGTTTCACCGGGTTTGACTTTGAGCGTGAAATCGGTCAGGATCGGTTTGCGGTCCTCATAGTAGAAATCCACGTGATCAAATTCGATCTCGCCTTGCAGTGTTTGTGCTGGAAAGGCCTCCTGGCGGTTCTGAACCTCGGGAACGGTATCGAGCAGTTTAAAGATGCGCTCGGCCGAGGCGATGGAATGCTGCATCTCGGCATAAACCCGCGCCAGATCCTGTATCGGCCAGATCATGAAGGTCAGGTAGGAAACAAAAGCGTGGATATTCCCAACCGAGAACCCGCCAATCTGGCTCTCCATTCCGCCATACCAGACGATTGCACCCAGGGCAAAGGCCGAGACGATCTGCACGGTCGGCAGGAAGAGCGCTGATAGCCAGGCGGCGCGGTAGGATGCTTTGAACATGTTATCGGTCAGGACGGAGAATTCTTTCAGGTTCTCATCTTCGCGGCCGAGCGCCTTGACCACGCGCACGCCCTGGATGTTCTGGTTGTATTCTCCAGTGATCTTCGAGTTGGCCCGGCGTGACTTGCGGAACTCCACCAGGATCTTCTTGCGGAAATTTACCGCGATGATCAGCAGGATGGGGATGATGGCAAAGACCATCAGGGCCAGCTTCCAGTTGATGATCATCATGAACACAACGGACGAGATGACGCTGACGATCGCCCAGGTCACATCCAGCAGGCCCCAGGTCATCAGGCTCGAAACCCGTCCCGTATCGGATGTGACGCGCGCCATCAGCCGGCCAACGGCGTTCTGGCTATAGTAAGAGAGCGACAGGTCCTGCAGGTGGTTGAAGACCGACTTGCGCAAATCGTACTGGATGCGCTCACCGAGTACGCCGGCCAGGTAGATGAATGTGAATACCAGCACCGCCTGCACAAGTTGCAAGCCGCCATAGTAAGATGCGTACTTCAGCAGGGTGGGGATGCTCTTGTTGGCAATCCCCTGGTCGATCATGGCCCGGTTGATGTAGGTGAACAAAGCATCCAGCCCGGCGGTTATAGCGATGGCGAACAGGAATCCGCCAAACCAGCGCCGGTGCGGATTGAGCAAACCCAGAATGCGCTTGAATGTTGGGGTAGTCAGTTGGCTGGTGTGTTCTTCTTCTTCGAGTTCGATGATGTCGTCTGGCATAACTTTTCTCCTGTGGGGGCTGACCTATGTCGGGGCCAATCTATGTGTTGGCCCTGGAGCAGGCACGCAGGTCAGCCCCTGCGGGTTATTTCACGGATTGAATCTCTTCTTCCAGTTCTTCGTCAATCCGAGTCTGGATATCATAGATCTTCCGGTACATCCCATCCTGGGTAACCAGGTCTGCATGGTGACCCATCTGGACGATCGCTCCCTTATCCATGACAAGGATCAAGTCAGCATTCATTACCGACTGGATACGGTGGGCAATGATGAACGTGGTGCGGTTCTCCATCAGCCCGTTCAGGGCAGCCCGGATCTCAGCTTCGGTCTCAGTGTCAACCGACGAAGTCGAGTCATCCAGGATCAGGATGCGCGGGT
>JBFYSM010000210.1:0-3627 GCA_041301605.1 Chloroflexota bacterium
TATTGCGGCCACTTGGTCGGCCAGAGCAGCAGGAACAGCACGCCGAATGCCAGCCAGACCACCAGCCAGCGTCGTTCCTTCCACTCGCGCCGGATGCCCAGGACAGCCGCGATGCTGATCAGGCCGTCGAAGCCCCAAAAGAATACATTTCCGTGCCATGTGGCCGGGGCGGAGGTGAAGATCCAGATGAAGGGCTGGAACCAGGGATAGCCAACTTCTTCTACGTGTGCTCCTTGCGAATAGCCGACATGATACGCGAGCGAACCCGCCAGCCGCTGGATGGGTTCGCGCCAGAGATAGATGTCCAGCACGAAGAATGTGAGCAGCGCGACGGCCGCATATCCCAGCAATAGCCGCCACTGGACTTTCTTCTCGAAGAATGCCAGGTAGGCCAAAACCACCAAAATAACCGGCAGGTAGGAGTATTTGCTGGCTGCAGCCGCACCCAGCGCAACCGCGGAGAACCAGAGCCAGCGCGAGGCGCGTTCCTGGTTGGTGCGCAGGAAGGTCAACACGGCGGCGATGGTCATGAAGTGCGGCACTGCTTCCAGGTACACCTGGCTGGTGTATTTGACCGCCAGCGTATGGATGGCCAGCAGTCCGCCTGAGAGTGGGTCGATGAAGAAAGCCAGGATCGCCACCGCCAGAACGCCAAAGATGGCCGATGCTGCCCGGCTGGCATAGAATGCGTTCGCCCAGGTGGCGATCTTGCCCAGCGCCAGTACCGCGCCGCTGTAGAGCAATTTTACGAAAGCGGGGTGTTCCTGAACGTTGGCATAATCGATCAGCCCTGAAAAGTCACCTTTTTTTATCATATCTGCATAATCAAAGGCCACCTGCAGGTAAACCGGCTCATCGAAATCTTCCGGCAGCAGCGAAACCGCCCAGGTACGCAGGAAGATCGCCAGAATAACGACAGTCAGGATTGGCCAGATCTTCTTGCGGGGGGAAGTGTTCATTGTTTGATTACTTCTTGAGAACAATGCCGCTACGCGGGGCGAGGGCTAGACCCGGAATTTGCCCGCCGTTCATGTAAGCCTGCCCATCGCCGAAAAGCGTTGTCAGCGGACCTTCTTGTAAACCGAGAGGGGTGACAGGGATGTTGGCTGTGCGCGGTTCGAAGGCACCATTGATGGCAATGATTATCTTTTCATCATCCAAATTCCGGCCGAATGCATAGACATCATTTTCAGCATACAAACGATGGTATGAACCACGCCGGAGGGCAGGTTGGGATTTACGCAGGGAAACCAATGCCTTCGTGTAGGCAAGTAAATCATGATCCCATTGGGATTCATCCCAGGGAAAAGCCTGACGGCAATCCGGGTCATTGCAACCAGTCAGGCCGATCTCGTCACCGTAATAGATGCACGGTGTCCCGATGTAGGTGAAGATGAAGAGTTGACCGAGTTTCCAGGCGGATTGATTGTCACCAGCTGTGGTGATGAAGCGGGGCGTGTCGTGGCTGTCGAGCAGGTTGAACTGAACGTAATTGATGGCCGGGTCATACAACCCAAGCAGGTAGTCGATCCGGTCGCCAAATTCATGGGCGCTCAAGGGGCGCAGGTATTTGTGGTAATCACCAATGCGGAAAATATCCTCCGGCAGGCGGTCCCCGATCAGCCAGCCCATCAGGGCACCGGTCAGCAGGTAGTTCATCACAGCATCGAACTGGTCACCTTGCAGCCAGCGTTGCGATTCATGCCAGATCTCGCCGACAATGTAAGCCTCCGGGTTGATGCCCTTGACCCGGCGGCGGAATTCCTGCCAGAAGGTGTCATCATCGATCTCGGCGGGAACATCCAGCCGCCAGCCATCGATCCCGAATTTGACCCAGTACTTGGCCACATCCCAAATAAAGTCGCGTACAGCGGGATTGTCCGTGTTGAGTTTTGGCAGGGCAGGCAAGTTCCACCATGCGCTATATCCCAGCGCGTGGTAGCTTGGAACGCCATTGCTCAACTGATGCTGCTCGTCTGGCCCGGGATATGCTCCCCAATGTTTCCGATTGGAGAGCCGATCGGGATCAAAATGGAACCAATCCTTGTAAGGGGAGCCCTCGCCGTTTTCGAGTACGTGGTGGAACTGCCAGAAGCCACGGCTGGCATGGTTGAATACCCCATCCGGAACGATGCGGATGCCGCGGGCGTGGGCGGTATCCAGCAGTTCGCGGAAGGCGGCATTCCCGCCCAGCAGCGGGTCCACGTTGTAGTAATCATAGGTATGATAGCGGTGATTGGAGGCGGAGGTCAGGATGGGGTTCATGTAGATGGCGTTGATCCCCAGTTCTTGCAGGTAATCGAGATGTTCCACGATTCCGAGCAAATCCCCGCCCTTGAAGCCATGGACGGTCGGCGGGGAATCCCATGTTTCCAGGTGCAGGCCGTCTTTGGGGACGCGCTTGCTCCTGGCGAAACGGTCGGGGAAGATCTGGTAGAAAATGGCGTCTTTGACCCAATCGGGGGTGGTGATGGTCATGGTTCCTCTGATAACTTTTTTCTGTAGTCTTAAGACTTTCCTACACTGTGATGAACGCGCTGCCCTGTGGCGATAGCGGAATGACCAGATGCCCATCCTTTTGTTCGATCGCGCAATCGTTCAGTATATCCACTGGTTTCCCTGTAAATCCTGGGTCTTTCACGGTGATCACCTGTGCGGATGGGCTGGTGTTGACGGCAACCAGCACTTTCTCCTCGCCGTTTTCGCGCAGGTAGGCGTAGGTTTCTTGAGCGTCTGCAATGTGAACGGTGCGGCGGCTTCCCTGCCAGAGAACGGGATGTTCGTTCCGTAACTGTCCCAGGCGGCGGAAGTAATCCAGCAATTGTGCATCCGCGTCCGCATCCCATTTCACCGGCTGGCGGGTTTCCTCGAATTTGCCCATCGGCCTTTCCTGCGTCACGCCGCATTCCGTGCCATTGTAAACAATGGGCGGGCCGGGCAGCGTATAGAGCACCAAGGCAGCCAGGCGCAGTTTAGCCTTGTCATCCCCAGCAATGTAGAGGAAACGAGCTTCATCGTGGTTGTCGATGAACGCCGGGCGGATGTGGTTGGCCGGGAAGTATCGTTCGTGACCTTCTAGAAAAGCCTCGAACTGGCCGAGTGACATCCTGTCCTGTGCGAAGGTATCCCGCAGGGCGCTGGCCAGGTAGAAGTCCAGCGTACCGTCCAGGATGCCGGTATAGGAGCGCAGCCATTCCGCGGTGTGGATGACTTCCCCGAAAATCCAGCAGTCGGGCTTGACCTCCCGGCAGGCACGCCGGAAATCGACCCAGAAATCGTGCGGCGGGCCATAGGCAAAATCCAGCCGGTAGCCGTCGAACCCCTCCCGCAGCCAGTGACGGGCGACATCCAGCATGTACTCGCGCGCCGGGCCGGGTGCCAGGTTGATCTTGGGCAGTTCCCTGACCTTGAAGTAGCACTCGTAATCATCCGGCCAGTGGTTCCAGAAGTACCAGTTATGGTAGGGGCTGTCCGGGTTCTTCTGGGCATCCTGGAAAGTGAAGTGGTCCTTCGACCAGTGGTTAGCGACGAAATCCAATAAGAGACGCATGCCACGTTCATGCGCCTTCTCGATGAGTTCTTTGAGATCTGCATTCGTCCCCAGGCGCGGCTCGACCGTGTAATAGT
>JBFYSM010000229.1:0-9902 GCA_041301605.1 Chloroflexota bacterium
AGATCGAGCGGGGCGACATCGGCGCGACCCAGGTGGAGATCTCCAAGGATGTGGGAGGTGAATGGGTGGTCATCCAGACGGCCAGTTGGGATGGGATCACGGGGGATGGGGCCAACGCCCATACCGTCGAGATCGCCGCTGAAGCCCTTTTCGGCGAGGTGGCTTCACCCACTTCGGTACCGCAACCCCTGGGGGAAGCCAACGCGGTCTCTCCCGTGACCGGGATGCCGCAGGGAACGGATGGCTACCCCTGGTGGAACGACAGCGTATTCTATGAAATTTATGTCCGCTCGTTCTACGATAGTGATGGGGATGGAATTGGGGATTTCAACGGCATCCTCGAGAAACTGGATTACCTCAATGACGGGGATCCGGATACCTCCACTGACCTCGGTATCACAGGGATCTGGCTGATGCCGATCTTCCCTTCCCCCAGCGCTCATGGCTACAATGTGACGGACTTCTACACAGTCAACCCTCAGTTCGGGACGATGGATGATTTCAAGAACCTGCTCGCGGCTGCCCATGGGCGCGGTATGCGTGTCATCCTCGACATCACCCTCAACCATATCTCGACGCAGCATCCCTGGTTCATCCAGGGCACGGACCCGGCCTCCCCTTATCACGATTGGTTCACCTGGTCCGATACGGATCCCGGTTACCTGGGATATTGGGAACAACAGGTATGGTTCCCGGCCGGCGGCAAGTTTTTTTACTCCACTTTCTCGGCCAACTTTGCGGACCTGAACTATAACAATCCCGAGGTCAATGCAGAAATGCAGAACGTGGCCCGCTTCTGGCTGGATGAGGTGGGTGTGGATGGCTTCCGCCTGGATGCCGCCAAGCACATCATCGAAGAGGGTACCAACCAGGGCAATACCGCCTCGACCCATGCCTGGTGGGAAGATTTCCGCCTTTTCTACAAGCAGGTCGATCCGCAGGCCATGCTGGTGGGCGAAATATGGGATACGACCGCCCTGACCGCCGAATATCTCCAGGGCGACGAGTTCGACCTGTCGTTCGATTTCTACCTGGCCGGCAATATCATCCAATCTGTGAACGATGGGGATGCAAGCGCAGCCTCCGACCAGCTCGAACTCTCCTACACCACGGTCCCCACGCTCATGTTCGCCCCCTTCCTGGCAAACCACGACCAAAACCGCATCATGAGCCAGTTCTTCGATGATCCGGATAAGGTGAAGGTCGCCGCCTCGCTCATGCTGACCGCTCCCGGCACACCATTCCTTTACTATGGGGAGGAGGTCGGCTTGCAGGGCGATGTCCCCGGTGATGAGAACCGGCGCCCGATGCAATGGTCCACCGATGCGGAGGCAGGCTTCACCAGCGGGACACCCTGGAAGCCCATCGGCCCCGGCTGGGAAAGCTACAATGTCGCCCGGGAGACTGATGACCCGGCATCCATCCTCTCCCATTACCGGAACCTGATCTGGGTCCGCAACCAGCATGCCGCCCTGCGGGTGGGTGACCTGAACGTTGTGAGCACCTCCAATAATGCCCTCTACAGCATCCTGCGCGTCAGCCAGGAGGAGGCGGTGCTGTTGCTGATCAACCTGAGCGGAGGACCCGTGACGGATTACCAGTTGAACTCGGAAAGCAGCCTCCTGGCGGAAGGGAGCTACAGCCTGTATGCCATTATGGGGGAGGGTGAATTTGCATCACTTCCGGTCACATCCGGCGGCGGCTTTTCGGGGTATGTTCCCGTAGCAAAGATGCCTCCCTATGCGACTTTCATTCTTCAATTGCAGCGCGACCAGTGAAAGCCGTGACATTCAAAACGGCGTTGTGAGAACTGCATAACTGCTCTCACAACGCCGTTATTTCCTTTCACTCATCCCGCTGTTCCATGGCGGGACACCTTACACGCGCGCTGCGCATTGCTGGACGCGGGAGCGTCCGAGGGGGTGACGACGCAGAGCTTCGTCACCAGAAAATCGGGTAAGTGTACGGCTTCTCAAGAATTGTTCGCAAAATTCATGGCTATTTAGTGCTGAGAATGCTACAATATAGAGAATATTTTCACAATCCTTTTCCGTTTGAATATGATGAAGATCATTTGATGTTGACGTGGAATTCGGGTACCAATCATTACTGCCCAGGAGGCCAAGATGAGTATGCAGGTCCCACACCAGATCACCGAGAGCGGCACTTCTGTGCCCGCCCAGCCTGAACCCCGCATCCATTGCCCCAAGTGCAAGACAAAGAACCCGACGAATGCAAACCGCTGCCAGCAATGCGGTAAAAACCTGCTACCCGGCCAGGGAGCAGGGTTGCGCCTGTTCTTAATGTTCTTCTTCCTGATGCTGGCCGGCGTGTGCGCCTACTTGATGTACTGGAATTTCATCCGCGATGGGGCGCCCAACCCGGAGAGCTTCTGGCTCAACCCGGTCAGCTTGAGCGTGGGCATTCTGGTGTCGCTGATCCTGGCCTTTGTGCTGGCTCTGCGCAGGATCCCCACGTACAAGCGCTACGAAATGCGCTCCTCGCGCCATCTGAACCTCGACATCAACCAGTCCATCGCGGACCTGACCAGCGCGTTGGAGCTGGCACCCGATAATGTGCAACATTCTCTGCTCAAACAACGCCGTTCGCTGTACGAAAAGATTGGCGATTCGACCAACGCTGACCGCGACCGGTTGGCATTGGCACTTCACCCTGACGCGTGGAAGTCTGAGGGGGATTTTCTGAGCGTGTTTGGAGGGTTGGAAGGCGGTGCCTTCAGCTGGAGCATGCGCAGGGCAGCGATCGATACACTGCTATCATCAGGCGTTGCGGTTGCCCTGGGCTACTGCCGGGCCTGCAAAGCAGTGGTGGAACTGAACAAGGACAAGAAATGCCTGGTGCATCCGAAGATCAAGGGACGCGACGAGGAACTCGTTATCCCGGAGGATGTTGCAGCGGGCAAACTGGCGGTGCTGGCGAAGCTAGAGCACAAGGATGCACACCTGGCACAGGAGATCACCAAGCTGCTGGAGGCAAAGGAGGCGGTGGCACTGGCATACTGTCCGCGCTGTGCGGGCGTGATGCAGCTGGATGCCCAGCGGCGCTGCCCGCATCATCCAAATGGGAAGATAAAGGGAGTAGCGTACGAACTGCCGGGTAATTTTGAGGCACGCAAACGGGAGATGCTGCGCGAGCGACACTGGAAGAAGGTGAACAATACACGCAACACGGTGGTGCTGGTGCTGACACTGGCTGTGGTGGTGATGACCTATTTCGTTTTCCTGAAGTGAGAGAAGAAAGGGGGCTTGCCCCTGCCAAGCCGATGCAAGCAGCAGCCATACGCCAGATCGTTCTTTCGTTTATGATCGATTAGGTGCTTCCCCTCGTCCCGCTGTTCCACGGCGGGACGCCTTACACACGCTCTGCGCATTGCTGGACGCGGGAGCGTCCGAGGGGGTGATGACGCAGAGCATCATCACAAGAAGACGAAGCCCGTTTCAACGGGCTTCGTTCTTTTAGCCGGGGGATTTACCCCCCGGCGGGCAGGGTATGGGAAATTACTTAACGATCACGATGTTACTGCTGCTGCGGCCGAAGACTTCGGGGGAATACATCTCCTCGGCCTTGGCGGGGGGCACCACGAAGGTTCCGGGGGTGGTGGCGCGGGCGATGTAGGTGTACTCATACACGCCATCCCAGAGCAACGAGGCGAAGGCCTCGGCACGTTCATCGCGCAGGTTCTGGTGCTCGTACCAGGTGCCCCACCACCACCAGCCGTAGTGGTAATCCGGGCTGTTGGGATCCTGGGGCAATGTCCCGGTGACGGCCAGGGCGGGGTTGACGATCTCCAGCCCGGCGGGCAGCGGGTCGACCAGGGCAACGTGGTAGCGGCGGTTATCGGCCACCATGGTCAGGCGGATGCGGACGCGGGCCCCGGCCTTGATGTGCCAGGCGCCGTTCTCATCCTGCCAGACGTCATCCGGATCATCCACGGCTTCGTAGACGCGCTGGACGATGAAACCCATATCGAGCGGGGCCAACTCCAGGTCGGTGGGGGCGTAGCGCAGACCAAGACGATAATATAGCCGCCCCGTGCCCGTTTTACTCAAGATCAAATCCTGCGTTTCTCCTCCCCCCAGTTCCGGGTCGACCAGGTAAGCCATGGGGATCTCGGTGCTGTGCCGTTCGGTGGTATAGCCTTCGTAGATATGTTCCCCGGCGTAAGTCTCACCCAGCCAGATGCGGGCAACGAAATCGGGCGCCTGGGCCTCGTAGGTATTGAAGTAGCGGTCGAGGGCGAGCAGCACAAAAACATTCTCCTGGGTGTTGCCCCAGCGGCCGCGCGTGCGGTGCGCCAGCAGGCCGTTGACCAGCTTGGGGATCAGGTCGCTGTCCGGGTCATCGGCGATGAGAACATCCAGCAGGATGGCATCGGTGCGGCGGTCGGAACTGAGCAGGAGGTAGGTTTGGTCGCTGTAGGTGGTGGTGAAGTTGGCGGCACCGGCGGTCTCGACCACCTGGTTGGCGACATGGCGGCGGATGGCTTCGAGCTCGGGAACGGAGTTGGGGTCATTGACCAGCACCTGCCAGACCCAGCCGACGGCTTCGAGGGGGAGGCTCTCCAACCCGGCCTCGGCGATCAACTGGCGGGCCTTGGCCGGGTCGCTGTCGTTCATCAGGTCGCGCACATACAGGGCGTAGGCGCTGAGCGTCCAGCGGGTCTGCTGGTCGTACCAGTGCGGATAGTAGCTCTCGATGTTTTGCAGGTAGACCAGCAGTTGTTCCTGCATGGAGGCTGGGACAGTGTAGCCCTTGAGTTCGGCCCGTTGCAGGGCGTGGGCTACGTGGATGGTGTTGAAGGGGATCGATTCCTGGCCGCGGCGCCAGTAGGGGAAGCCGCCATCCCAGTTCTGCATGGCCTGCAGGCGGGCGATATCACGCTCGACGGCGGCCTCCATTTCGGCGGCGGAGGGAAGCCCCTCGGCCTCGAAGGCAGTCAGCACATCGCGCAGGGCGGCCACGCCCAGGATGCGCGAGGAGAGCTGCTCGCTGCATTCGAAGGGATAAGCCACCAGGTAGAGCACGGCATCGGTGAGGGCCTGCAGGGCGGTGGACGAAGTCTGGACCTCCAGGCCGCCGAATTGCGGGAAGACACCGGTTGGCGAGGCCACGGGCTGGCGGATGGCTCCATCATCGATGACGCCATAGGTGGCAAAGGCTTCGGTGGTGGCCGGAGTGTAGACGGGCAGTTCGACCGTAGCCGCATCGGCATAACTCCCCGAAACGGCAGCGATGCGCAGGCGGGCGGTGCCGGCCATGTCGGTCGTGGCCGGGAAGCGCACCTCGACCCGGTCATTGGCGGGGACGGTGACGCGCATGCCGCTGTTGCCGGTGAGGGTGATATTCGTCGCCTCAACGACAACATCCACCAGCATGTCGGAATCGGTCTGGTTCTGGAGCACGATCGGCAGCTCGAACTGGTCGCCGAAGTTGAGGAAGCGCGGGGCGGAGGGGCGCACCATCAACGGCAGGCGGGCGGTGATGGCAGCCTCGCCCGAACCGAACTGGCCCCCGCCGGAATCGACGGCCACCACCATGACCCGGTAGCGGGTGAGGTTATCCGGCAGGCTGACCTCCACGGTGGCGTGACCGTTTGCATCGGTACGCACTTCGGGAGCAAAGGTGGCCAGGGGATTGAAATCCAGGCGGATGCGGATGGCCTGCGCGGCAGACTCTGCCTCCCCGCCTGCGGCGGCAGGTTCTTCCATGGGCGCTGCCTGGGCGGTCATGGTTGGCATGGCTTCATCATAGGCCATATCTGCAGCCTGGGAGCGCACCTCAGCTGTTTGCAAGATATCCAATGGGTTGGCCAGCACGATGCTGGCACGGGCATACGTGCTCTGCACATCAGATGAACGGCTGGTGTAGAAAACAGCAAGCGGGTCGGCCAACTGGTAATTGGTGAGGGCCAGGACGGCCTCATCGACAACCACCACAACCAGCTCGGCCCCTTCCACCGGCTTCCCACTGGCATCTTTGAGAAGAAGATCCAGGGTTGTTCCGCCACCCGGTTCCAGTTCAGCCTCCATTGGGTTTACATCGAGCGACAGGGTACGTTGTAACGGGGGAATGCCCAGGCTGAGTGACCCACTGGCGTAGGCGGGACGCTCAGGGACATCCGGAAGCGGATTGCCATCATCGTCCGTGCGGGCAGCAGAGCCGACCAGGTCGACCTGGATGTTCAGGTTGGGGATGTATGCTTCTTCGATGGGCACTTCGAGTGTGACACTGCCCGCTTCGATGGTGAAGCGCTCGGTGTAGAGCAGGCCGCTGCGGCTGACGGTGAGCAGCCCTTCGGCCGGGCTGAACGGCGATTGCACCAGGATCTCGGCCACGTCGCCGGGCTGGTAAGTTTCTTTATCGGGGATCAGTGTCGCTTCTTCCTGTTCCACTTCTCGGGCCGGGGGCAGTTCGCCGCCGCTGACCCAACGGGTGAGCTGGCTCATGTTCTCGCGGCCCATTTCATCGCTGACCACGGCCGTAACCTGGTAACGGCCCCCGGCGGGGGTCTGGAAGGTGCAGGTGACCGGCTCGATGGCGGAGCCAACGGTGCACTCCTGCGGGTCGACGGCCTGTTCCTGCCAGCTGCCAGCCGTGTACTTCCACTCCAGGCGGGCGGCGGTGACCTTGATGGGACGGTCGGCAACCGGGTCCCCATCCAGGTCGGTGACGATCAGTTCGATCTCCAGCGGCGTGCCGCGCTCGACAAAGTAACGGTCGCTGCGCAGGCCGACATACAGGCTGGCGGGATGCACCAAGAGGGAGGTGCTGCCGGTCCAGGCCTGGCGGTTGACATCCATGACGGTGGCCTCCCCCAGCACGAAGAACGGCCGCAAGCCCTGGGCTGACTCGAAATCGAGCTTCAGGTAATGGTTGCCGGTGGCATCCGTCACCCCGTTGAAGGCCTGGTAGCCAGTACCGGAGTAGTCCGAGCCGTATTCGTAAGAGAACCACCACCAGGGCTCCCAGATGCCGAAGGTGAAATCGGGCCAGTTGGGCGGGGCGTAGTTGGTGGGGTCGTAGCTGACCTGCCAGGTGACCTCGGCATTGGGCAGGGGGCCGCCGGCATAGTATTTGGCCTCGACAGCCAGGGTGGCCGAATCGCCGACGAAGTAAGGCCCAGCCGTTTCGCTGCGCACGTTCACTTCGAACTCGGGACGGCGGAATTCCTGGATCTGGAAGTAATGGTAGTAGGTAATCCCGCCCAGCGCCCCGGCTTCGGCATCCATCTGGATATAAGCGGAACCGAGGTTGGCGTTCCCGGGCAGGGTGAATGAGAAGTCGAACCCGCCCCAGGCATTGGCCTCGGCCCGCCCGCTGCCCAGGTCGTTGCCCTGGGGATCGAAGATGCGGTAATTGATGGCGGTCAGCCGGGGACCCGGCAGGCCGACATCCCCCTGCGGCCCGCCGCCCAGGAGACGCAGCCAGCCTTTGAGGTGGACTTCTTCGCCGGGGCGGTACATCTGGCGGTCATCGAAGACATACCAGCGGAGTTGATCATCCAGGCCCCGCCGCGACCAGCCTTCGCTGTACCAGTAGTAGGTGCTGGCGGGCAGGATGGATTGATCGCTACCCTTCTTGGCAACGAGAAACTTCGTTCCTGCAGCGGGGATGGCAAAGCGCGCCAACCCATCAGCATCCGTGGTGGCCAGGTTACTGCCGGTATCGGATTGGACGCTCACGCCTTTGAGCGGGGCGCCATCCTGCAAGGCGGTGGCCCATACAACCATTTGATCCTGATCGACGAAGGCATCCAGGCCAATCTGCGTGACCTGCACCCAAACCTGGACATGCTCCCAGTAGCGTTCTTCCTCGAAGAGCCCCTTGGGAGGCTTGACGATGATGATAAATTGGCCGAAATCACCATCCAGCTCGTCGCTCAGGTCAATGCTTACCTCGGTCAGCTTGTCCGTGGCAGTTTCAAGGCGCAGGGTCTCATCCCGCACCAGGCGGCCGGGCGGGCTGGATGGCCGGTCGGTATACTGGTATTCCTGCAGGTATTCCTGGAAGGCAGGCCAGTCGGAAGGCTGGACGGCATAGATCTTCACATCCAGCCGGCTGTAGTTCATCACGAACAGCGAGAGCACCGGCTTGCGAGCGGCGGGATCCAGGGTGACAAAGATATCCTCCGGCCCGACCAGGAAAGGTTCGGCCGGGCCAACCTTGATGGTGATCTGTTCATCCTTGCCGAGGGTCTGGCCGAAAATATCCTGGATCTCGGCGGCAATGGTGATCTTGTAAGTGGTCTGGCCCTGGGTATCGCCCGAGATGCTGATCGTGTCGCCGAAGATGTTCACCGTGGCGCCGGGAATCTCAGGAGAAATGCTCAGCATGCTTTCATCGTAAACCAGGGTGTCGATCGGATTGTTGAATTCGATGAAAAAGGGCACAAGCGGACGGCAGTCATCGTCCCACCAGGAGCAACCGTAATCGTCGATTCGCAGGGGGGCATAGGTATAGAAGCTGAAGGATTGTTCGGCAGTGGTGACCAGCGGGCCTTCCGCAGAGGGCGTGCCGGGGCCAATTGCAACCTGGATGGAGGTATCCGCCGGCAGGGGTTCAACTGCCTTGAAGGCCAGCCAGCGGCCCTCGGCGGCATTTTCGGCCATCTGGCTGACGGTCTTATCCGCCTCGATCTCGGCCTCTGTGGCCAGTTTTACGCGCACGGGGTTCCCCCCGGCGGTCACCCGGATGGTTTCCAGAACCGCCTGGGGGTCGATGCGCTGGTCAAAGGAAACGAAAAAGACCGGCTCGAGGGGCTGCGGATCGTAGGATGGGTAGTAATTCTGCATCGTGACCGGGGGCGTGCTGAAGGAGAACTGCACCTGTTCTGCCAGCACCCCGCCAGTAGCCGATGTTGTTCCAGCCGGAACAGTAACGGTGTACTGGGTGGCCATCGGCAGGCGGTCGATCAGGCTGGAGTCATATTGGAAGTTGAGGGTTTTCGTGCCCAGCCAGCGCCAGGTGCCTTCCAGGGCGGGCTCGATGGTGGCGGGCACATCCTCGGCAGCCAGATCCTCGATGGTTGCGAGCGGCACCATGGGCTGGTTGAAGGTGATGTTGACGAAGGGCGCGATGGGAATCTCGCCCTCGGGGCTGTAACGCAGAACCTGCAGGGGGCCGGATTCGACTGTTTCGGGCGTTATGGCAGGAGGCGGGGGCGGGAAAGGTTTCGAGATGGTCTCGCCGGCCAGCGGGGGAGGCAGCAGATCTTCCGGCAGGCGGAAATCGACCTGCTCGCCCGGGACGGGAGTCAAGGCCGGCAGGCGCAGCAGGATGGCGGCGATCTCGGCAGCCGATAGCGGCTCACCGGTGGCCACGGGCAGGGGCTGGTAGGCCTGGGGGAGCGCACGGCCCTCACCCAGGCGGATGGTCAGTTGGGCTGATCCCCCACCTAGCGCGCTGGTTCCCTCGGACGATATCGGCGTGGCGGCCAGGGGCGGGTTGCCCCCTCCCGGAGGCTGGGAAAGATAAAAACTGCGGATGATGAAGAATGCGATGACTGCAACCAAGAGGATGCTGCCCCCAATGACCCACACCCGAAGCGGGTGGGAAGACGGCTTATCGTTTTGTGCCATAGCTGCTGCCCTCCATATCGAAAAACTCTGTTACGGTGGCTGTAGGCATGGCAGGCGGGTTTTCCGCGCGCCACGCCCCCCATACCCTGGATATTATGATGATACACCGAAACCCATTATAGACAAGACGCAAAAAGGTGGCATCTGGTTCCGCAAGAACTTACCTGTGCACCATCCGGTTATGCTTCGTAAAGTACGTGGAAGAAGCGGGAAAATCACCCTATCTGGAAAAAATTAAGGAAAAGTGGCAACTTCTCAATAAATACTTATTTTCCGCTACCCTGAATCCAGGGTTGGCACTGG
>JBFYSM010000234.1:0-3950 GCA_041301605.1 Chloroflexota bacterium
GGATCATGCTCCTGCTGAGTCTCTGGAACCCGGGGAACTCCCTTCGTGGGTACAGGCCATGCGGCCTGTTGAGTCAGCAGTTGGTGATATAAAGCCTCAAGAGGTGGATGAACAGGTTGTCGAGAGCCAGGGTCCGCTGGCCGGGCTAAGTGGTGTTCTGCCTGTTGAGCCGGGATTAGGCCCATTGCGAAAGCCGCCTGCTTATTCCATCAAGTTGCAAACGAATGAGAGCCAGCAAAGGCATGCAGCACATTTGGAGCAAATGGTCGCATCAGAAAGCCAGGCGGGCAAGGTCGCTAAATCCGCGGGTATCTTCTCGACGCGTATCCTGCGCTGGGTAATTGCTGCTATTCTGCTTCTCGCGGTCGTTCTTCCGACCATCCTGGGTTCTCAGTCTGTACCTGCGTTCTTGGGATACCCATCTGAGATGGGTCCAACCATCAATCAAATCGACGCGTTGCCCATCAACCCACCTGTGCTGCTTGTGTTCGATTACCAGCCGGCCTTTGTGGGCGAGATGAATGCGGCCGCTGGGCCATTGATCGATTACCTGATTATCACTAAAGGGGCACGCTTATCCGTGGTTTCGACGATCCCAACCGGCCCTGCCCTTGCCGAATGGTTTATGAAATCGACACAGGCTGTTCATGGTTACCAGGCGGGGCAGCAGTATATCAATCTGGGTTATGTTTCCGGTGGAACTGCTGGCGTAATAAATTTCATTCAAGATCCTGTTACGGCTACCCCTGTTTTGTTCAACCAACAAAGTGTTTGGGATTTAACTCCACTCGAAGGTATTCAGGCACTCAGTGATTTTTCGATGCTGATTATTGTGACCGACAGTGCGGATACCGGTCGTGTGTGGGTTGAACAGACAGCCCAATATCTGGGTACAAATCCCCCCATGGTCATGATCGTCAGCGCACAGGCCGAACCAATGATCCGTCCGTATTTTGACTCGGATCAAATCCAGGGTTTGGTGGTTGGCCTGGCAGGTGGGAAATCCCTTGAGGCGATTACGCGTCCGGGGTTGGGCCGAGCTTACTGGGATGCATTCAGCTATGGTTTGCTGGTCGCTGAGATCTTGATCCTGGTTGGGGGTATCTGGAGTGCGATTTCCGGCATCCGTTCCCGGAAAATAAAACTTGAAGAGGGAGAGGCCTGAGCATGTTTGGAAATTCCCTCGACCTGATAACCGGTATCCTGAGTTTCCTGTTCACCATTATGGTGCTAAGTTACCTGATCGGGGATAACCCCTTCTTCCGGATAGCCATCTATATCTTTGTTGGTGTTTCAGCAGGTTATGCAGCCTCTGTTGCCTGGTACCATGTATTGTGGCCAAAACTTTTCCGCCCGATCATTTTTGGCAGCATAACAGAACGGTTGCTGGCGATCATCCCCCTGATCCTGGCGATTCTTCTCCTAGCCAAGCTATCCCCTCGTTCTGCCAGGCTGGGTAATCCCGCCATGGCTTTCCTGGTTGGAACAGGCGCTGCGGTGGCAATCGGCGGGGCAGTGCTGGGCACGCTCATTCCACAAACCCAGGCATCTGTCAATCTGTTTGATTTTTCAACAGGTGGAGGCCTCCTGGAGCGATTCTTCGAGGGCAGTATCATATTGATCGGCACCGTGACCACCCTGGTTTATTTCCACTTTGGTGCCAAACCCTCCCCATACGGCCCGAAGCGTAGCCGGTGGATCCATATTTTGAGCCTTGTCGGCCAGGTATTCATTGCATTCGCGTTTGGTGCTTTGTTCGCGGGCGTTTATGCAGCCGCGATGACAGCACTGATCGAGCGGATTAACTTCATTTGGAATTTCCTGTTTTCACTTTTCTAAAATATGCCTGCCTCCCTGGTTGATACCGAGTCGATCCTATCCGTAGATGTTGGCACTGTTGCCACTCGCGCCATCCTGTTTGATGTAGTGGATGGGCGTTACCGTTTTTTGGCTTCTGGCCAGGCGCCGTCAACAGCGGTCGCGCCTTTCAAGAATATTGGTGAAGGTGTCCAACGGGCCATTGAGCAGTTGCAGATGGTTACCGGCCGGGTACTCGTGGATGAGCAACAGCGTGTAATCATTCCTGCTCGCGATGGGGCAGGTGTGGATGCGTTTGCCGTCACCATGTCTGCTGGCCCGGCTATCAAGACAGTAGTTGTCGGTTTGTTGAACGATGTATCATTGGAGAGCGCACAAAGACTGGCCCGCTCCACCTATTCCCGGGTGGTGGAGGTGATCGGTTTGAACGATCGCCGGAAAGCGGAAGAGCAGATCGATGGTATCCTGCGCCACCAACCGGACCTGATCGTGATCGCGGGTGGGACGGATGACGGAGCATCCCGCTCTGTTCAGCGGATCACGGAATTGACTGGTTTGGCTTGCTACCTCCTTCCCAATGAGAAACGACCGGCCGTATTATATGCAGGCAACCAAAAGATAGCCAAGATGGTCAAGGATAAATTGGGGCCGTGGACCTCGACACTGAGCGTCAGCCCTAATATCCGCCCTTCGCTCGAAGTTGAAGATTTGCAGGCTGCACAGTTTACCCTTACCCAACTCTATGCACACCTGCGCCGTAACAGGATTGGTGGGGTTGAAGATATGATCAACCTGGCAGGAGGCAACTTTTTACCCACCTGCTATGCTTATAGTCGGATGATACGCTTCTTGAGCGAGATCTATGATTCCAAGAAGGGTATTCTGGGCGTGGATTTGGGGGCATCGGCAGCCACTGTCGCGGCTGGTTTTGGGGGTTTGCTAACCCTGGGTGTCCATACTCACCTGGGAATGGGCGAAGGGCTGTCCAACTTGCTCCGTTATACCAACCTGGATGCCATCATGCGTTGGCTTTCACTGGATATCCCCGCAGATGTTGTACGTGATTATATCTACAATAAGTCGATCTATCCGGCCAGCCTGCCGGCTTCTGCCGAAAGCCTGGCCATAGAGCAAGCGTTGGCTCGCCAGAACCTGTATATGGCCATGGCTGCAACCAGCCGTGATTTTCCTGCTTCAGCTCGCCGTCCTTCACCCGATCGGATGCCTTACTTTGAACCCATCCTGGCGAGCGGAGGGGCTTTGGCAACTGCACCTACCTTGGGCCAGAGCTTGATGATGTTACTGGATGGAATCCAGCCCAGCGGTGTAACCACATTCATCCTCGACCAGAATAACCTGTTGCCAGCCCTTGGGGCAGCAGCCAGCCATAATACTTATTTGCCCATCCAGGTGTTGGAATCGGGTGCTTTCATGGGTTTGGCGACAGTTGTTTCCCCCCTTGTGGATGCCCGGCCTGGCGTTCCTATTTTACGTCTGCGCTTGGTTACCAAAAGCGGTGGGGAAAACCGGCTTGAGGTCAAACAAGGTGCGCTGGAAATCCTTCCCCTCCCCAGTGGACAGAGTGGTCGCCTTTATCTCCAGCCGCTTCACCATGCAGATGTAGGATTCGGCCCCGGGCGAGGCGGTGAGTTTCCGGTCAGTGGTACTGCCCTGGGTGTGGTGGTTGATGCTCGTGGCAGGCCATTACAACTCCCGGTGGATCATATCCGCCGGCGTGAATTGCTGAAGAAATGGTCCTGGACTTTGGGAAGCTAGGTTATGTTGGCTCCAATCATACACATTCTCCCCCTGACAACGATCCATCGTGAGCGCATCCTGCCCATGATTGGCCATGTTGTGGCGCGTCTGGATCAGAAGGTTACCCCTTCGGATGTAGTGGCTGAAGCGAGTCTCGGCCGGGAACATGCTTTGATCGATGTGGCCCGCGTGCTTGGCGTTTCACCGGAAGAAGCGGATAAACTGATCAAATGCAAGGTTGGGGAACGCCTGCAAGCCGGTTATGTGGTAGCCCAGCGCGCCGGATTGGTTCCGGTAGTGGCGCGTGTACCGAAAGATGGGCGCGTGGTTGCAGTTGGAGGCGGCCAGATCCTGATGGAGACCAGCGGCGGAAC
>JBFYSM010000264.1:0-2842 GCA_041301605.1 Chloroflexota bacterium
CACAGGCAATCTTCGGAATCTTATCTGATGATGAAGTAACCAGGTATTATGATGAGGCCACCTTTACTGACCTCTCTCAGGCAAGCGAACAAATAGAGGCTTGGGAAAACGGTTACATCCACCGGCGCTGCATCCGTTGGGGAATTGCCTTGAAAGAGAATAACCTTATTATCGGTTCATGCGGATTTTATGGAATCCATCCCTGGCATCTGCGAGGATCGATCGGATACGAACTGGCGCGTCCATTCTGGCGTCAGGGCCTCATGTCAGAGGCATTGACTGCCATCCTCGCGCTTGGATTTGGGGGGATGGGCCTGAACCGCATCGATGCCGTTCTGATGCCGGAGAATATTGCCTCAATTCGGTTGCTTGAAAAGCTTGGTTTTTGTAATGAAGGCTTGTTGAGGCAGTATGAGAATTGGGGCAGCAAAGGCTTTGTTGATCTGTGTATGCTGTCCATATTGAAGAAAGCCTGGAGCAAAGCATGAACCTGTACGCGCAACTGGATTCAGTTTTGGAACAGATCATGGATCGTTGGAACATTCCCGGCCTGGGGGTGGGGATTGCCCAAGATGGCGAGGTCATCTACGCCCGCGGCTTTGGCGTGCAAAGCCTGGACACCGGCGTTCCCGTGACCCCTGATTCGATCTTCTGCGTGGCCTCCATCACCAAATGCTTCGTCGCCACAGCCATTATGCAACTGGTCGAACAGGGCCGGCTCCAGTTGGATACACCGCTGGTCGAATACCTGCCCGACTTTCGGCTGGATGATGACCGCTACCGGCATATCACCCTGCGTCAGGTGCTCAGCCACACCTCCGGAATGCCGGATATGGATGAAGCCGAATATGACGAGCTGGTGGCAAATCCCGAGTACGATGAAGGCGCGCCAGAGCGTTATGTCCGCGCCCTCGCCAGCCGCAAGATGATCGCCGCGCCGGGCGAGCGCTTTGCCTACAGCAATATTGCCTACAACGTGCTCGGATACCTGATCGCAACAATAACCGGGCAGACCTTCGAGGACACCATGCAGGAGCAACTCCTGCGCCCCGCGGGCATGCCGGAAAGCACGCTCTTTTTCCCGGCTGTGCCGCGCCACCGGCTGGCCGTGCCGCACTTGCGCGTCCCAGGGATGATCGTCAACCCGATATATCCCTACCACCGCGCCGACGCCCCGGCCAGTTTCCTGCATTCCACCGTTGTGGATATGTGCCAGTGGGCCATCACCTGCCTGGATGGGGGTGCGCACAACGGAAACCACATCCTCTCCCCGGTCGGCTTTGAACATATGTGGAAGCCGGTGGCTGAGTGGGGTTTCCCGCCGCTCTACGAACACTGCGGCCTGGGCTGGACGCTCGGCCACTTCGATGGCGTCAAAACCGTCAGCCATGGCGGCATGGGCTTCGGCTGGACCGATTTCCTGGCCCTGCTGCCCGAGAAAAAAAGCGGCATGGTCGTCCTGTGCAACGAGGAATCGTCGGCGCGTAGCCGCACCATCCGGGCAGTCCTCCATGTAATGCTGGACAAGGAACCCATCGTCAACACGGTTTCATGGATGATTCCCATCAGCCAGGCATTGCATACTGGTGGCATCCGGGCGGCTTACGCCTGCTATAAGGAAATCAAGGATAGCTCCGAATATTTTTTCGATGCGGACGAATTACTCAACTTGACCTACCAGATGATGTGTGTCAAGAAGATCGATTTGGCGATTGAAGTACTGGGGTTGAACCTGCATGTTTTCCCGGAACATCTCGATTCGTATCTTTTCCTGGCAAAGATCCATTTGCAAAAGAATGACCACGCCCGGGCTGAAGCCTCGCTCCGCCGGGCGCTGGCCATCCAGCCTGACCGGGCGGATGTGTTGGATATGCTGAACAAGATAACTGGATGAAAGACCACAATATGACGGAATCCCACCATTCGCTAACCTTCTGGAATCTGCGCGACGAACGCGATTACCCCCTGCTATTGGAACTCACCCTCAGCAGCCGCAAAGCTGATGGCGACCATGAGCCCATCATGTTGGAAGACATTGTAAATGAATTCGCGAATATGGATCGGTTGATCCGGGAGCAAGGGGTGATCATTGCTTGCGCGAACGCTGCGCCCATAGGCTACAGCCGTCTGGGGTGTTACTCCAGCCGCCCAGACAACCGACTGTATTACCAGATCAGCTTTTTGAGAGAGGAGCACCGCTCCTCTGGCTTTTGGCCGGCAATGGTAACAGAAAATGAGCGCCGGTTACGTGAGATTGCTTCCCGGCATGCACCGGTTTCAGAGCGATATTTCCAGGCCTGGGCTTCGGACCATCAAAAAGATTGGATGGCTGTTTTGGCAAGCGCGGGATACCAGGTTGTGCGGCGGTTCAATAACATGATTTACCGACTTGGGGAAGCACCCACCAAACCATTGCCCGCTGGGGTGGAGATTCGACCCGTTTTGCAGGAGCATATGCGCGAAGTTTGGGAGGCGCAAAAAGAAATGAATGCCGGGCTGTTCGAAAATGTTGTCGAAGATTGGCTGGATGAAAAATACCCGGGCTGGCTTTCCAATCCGGGGAACAAACCGCACTTCTGGCAGGTGGCCTGGGAGGGTGACCGGTTGGCCGGTATGGTGATGGCGCGCCTGGATGAAAAGGAAAATGAAAAAACGCACGGCAAATACGGTTATACCGAACACATCTATGTTCGACCGCAGTGGCGCGGGCGCGGCCTGGCCAGCGCCCTGATCGCTCGTAGCTTGCAGGTGCTGAAAGCACAGGGCGCGACCGAGGTGGAATTGGGTGTGGATGCCGAGAACGAGAGCACCGCATTTCGCCTGTACGAGCGCCTGGGTTATA
>JBFYSM010000266.1:0-2909 GCA_041301605.1 Chloroflexota bacterium
CAGCAGGCATATGAAATCCTTTCGGATCCCGAACGGCGCGCCAAGTACGACTCGATCTTGCCAGCCGAAGAAGCGAATTCCTATCCCATCAAACAAGACATCCTCTTCAGCCGCCAGCATATCCTCCGCAAGGATGAACCGCAACTGGTTTACGCCTTGCTGGCCTACTCACCGGTACTGGAGGGTACCACACCTCCCTCCCCGCCCCTAAACCTTTGCCTGGTTCTCGACCGATCCACATCCATGAAGGGGGCATGCATGGATGTGGTCAAAGCCACCGCCATACAGATCCTGCGCCGCCTGCGATCACAGGATGTATTCTCCATCGTCACCTTCAGTGACCGGGCCGAGGTGCTCATCCCCGCCTCACAGGATGTAGAACTGGGCAAATTGGAGGCGCGTATCCAGATGCTCCAGACCTCCGGCGGAACCGAGATCTTCCAGGGATTGGAGATGGCATACGGCCAGATCCAGCGCAACCTCAACCGGACCTTCATCAACCAGATCATCCTCATCACCGACGGTCGCACCTATGGTGATGAAGAGAAATGCCTCACCCTGGCAAATAAAGCCGCCGAAAACCGGATCGGCATCAGCGGTCTGGGGATCGGGCACGGTTGGAACGATACCTTCCTGGATGAATTAGCGAAACGGACCGGAGGCAACAGCAATTACGTATCGAACCCCAAGGATATCCAACGCCTGTTGCTGGAAAAGATGAACCATCTCTGGCAGGTTTTTGCAGAAGAGGTGACGCTTGAATTCCACAAGAGCAGCACCGTCGAATTGCGTTACGCCTTCCGGCTCAGCCCGGAAGTTGGGCTGCTGCCGTTGGAGAGCCCCATCCACCTCGGTCCCATCCCGCGTGACTCAAACCTGACCGTGCTGATGGAATTTGTCGTTCCCGGCGAGGCAAGTAAAGCGCAAGGCATCACATTGTTCGATGGCGAGTTGACCGCCGCCGTATCTACCCTGGCAACGCCGATGAAACCAATGCCGGTATTCCTCACCCGTTCAGTAACCACAAAACTGGAAGATACCCCACCCCCAAAGGATATTGTGCAGGCGCTTTCGAAATTGACCCTCTATCGTATGCAGGAGCAAGCCCGCCTGGAGGTGGGAGTTGGCAACTACAACCTGGCTTCCGAGCGCTTGAAAAACCTGGCCAACCACCTGCTCGCCCAGGGGGAAAAGGGGCTGGCACGCACTGCATTACTGGAGGCCGAAAATGTACAGCGTACGAAGGCTTATTCCCAGGAAGGCGATAAACAAATCAAGTATGGTACCCGGGCGCTCTTGATGCCCGGTACGGAGGGAGAAAAATGATCACTTGCCCAAATTGCAAGAGCAACGAAATCGATGGTACTGTTTTTTGCAGCAACTGCGGAACGCAACTCCTGTTCAGCGATTCGATCACCACCCACCAGATCGTCACCGCAGAGACCAAACTTCCTGGTCGCAGGAGTACGGAACCGTTCCAAACCACACCGCCAACAGACCCAAACAACTGGATATCGCTGTACATGATCGAAAGCGGCCAGATCCTGCCACTTGGCGAGCAAAGTGAATTCACCCTGGGCCGGGCCAGCGAAGGGCAACCCATCATGCCGGACATCGACCTGACGCCCTATAATGCGTATGCAAACGGTGTATCCCGCCTGCATATTGTAGTCAAACGAGGCGCAAACGCCGTATCCGTGACAGACCTGGGATCATCGAACGGGACCTACCTCAACAGCCGGCGGCTCGACCCGAACATGGAACACCCGCTCGCGCACGGCGATATCCTTTCCCTTGGCAAGCTCAAGATCCAGATCCTGCTCAACACGCAGGCCAAGTAGAGGTTACCATGGCATACACAATTATTGTCCACATGCAGTCCGATGACCCGATCGTGGGCGAGGTGGAGGAACTCCCCAAAGCCGCTGACACCATCCTCACCTTGATGAATCCCCGCCGCCGTGACGGCAAGGATATCCACTTCCTGCAAAGCGATGTTCTCACCGTGATCTGGCCCCTCAGCCAGATCTCATTCATCGAAGTACTGCCAAGCGAAGTGGAAGAGACCATCGTATCGTTCGTGAGAGAGTAAATGAACCCTTACATGAGGAATGGATAAATCATGGATGATGATCTGAAACGACGAAAAATCCTCATCGTTGATGATGAAGAACGGATGGTACGCTTCATCCGTTTGAACCTGGAACATGACGGCTTCGTTGTCGCCGAGGCATTCAACGGCAAGCAGGCCCTGGCCCGGCTGCGCGACCAGACCCCCGACCTGATCCTGCTGGATGTGATGATGCCCGATCTGGATGGCTTCGAGGTGCTGCAGATGATGCGCGAGATCAGCAACACACCCGTCATCATGCTGACCGCCAAGGGCGAGGAAGATGACCGCGTGCGCGGCCTGGAACTGGGCGCCGACGACTACATCACCAAGCCGTTCAGCCCGCGCGAACTGGTCAGCCGGGTCAAGGCCGTGCTGCGGCGCACCGAGGGCGCCAGCGGGACCATGCACGGCTTGATCGCAGTGGATGAGCGCCTGAAGATCGATTTCGACCGGCGCGAGATCTGGCTGGAGGGCAAGATCGTCAAGCTGCGCCCGACCGAATACCGCCTGCTGTTCCACCTGGTGCAGAATGCGGGCTGGGTCATCTCGCACGACCAGTTGCTGGCCAAGGTTTGGGGCTACGAGTACCGCGACGAACCGCATTACGTCCGCTTGTACATCAACTACCTGCGCCAGAAGCTGGAAAAGGATCCTGCCGATCCCAAGTACATCCTCACCGAGCGCGGGGTCGGTTACCGCTTCGTGGATTTCCGGCGCAAAGAGGGCGGCGAATAATCCCGTCGATTCTGACGAATTTTTTATGCAGGGCTTGCGTATTTCTAACGCAAGCCCTGTA
>JBFYSM010000340.1:0-5890 GCA_041301605.1 Chloroflexota bacterium
TGCAAGGACATTTTCGATTTCTTCGGGTTCTTCCGCCATCTGGCGCATCTGTTCGGATGTGAGCCGCAAGGGCAGGTGCACGAGGCCGGAAAGCTCTTCCAGCATTTGCTGAGGCTTCGGCCGCTCGGTTTCATCACTGTCTTTCAAAGCATCCAGGAATGTTTCCAGTGCATCCTGGCGTTCATCCAACTGGTTCTCCAGGCTTTCCCCGGTGCGCTCGATCAGGTTGCGGATTGCGTGCAGGAGGTGTTCCTGTTCCGCTTCAATGGCACGCCGCGCCAGGTCCAGGAACGTGGCATGCAGGTTTGTATCCCCCTCTTCAAATTCATCCAGTACGAGCCGGTAGACATACGATGGGTAGACCTCATCCTGCTGCACAACCGGCGGCTGCACCTGCTCCAGCCAGGCCAATAACTTCCATGGGCCTTCATCATCTGCCAGGGCTTCGGGGACGCGCTTTTCGATCTCGGCCCGCAGCAGGTCATCCACATCGTCAGTCAGATCCTGCTTGGTGAAAACCCGGTCGCGCTGGGAATAGATGCGCATGCGTTGCGAGTTGAGTACATCATCGTATTCCAGCAGGTGCTTGCGGACATCGAAATTGGCGCCTTCCACCCGGTGCTGGGAGGATTCGATCATCCCGCTGACCATGCGATGTTCGAGCGGATAGGCATCATCGATGCGGAAGCGCTCCATCACGGTTTGTACCTGCTGGCCACCGAACAGGCGCATCAGGTCATCTTCAAGGGAGAGATAGAAGCGGGATGAACCCGGGTCACCCTGGCGGGCGGAACGGCCGCGTAGTTGGTTGTCGATCCGGCGTGCATCGTGCCGTTCGGAACCCAGTACATGCAACCCGCCCAGTTCCTTGACGCGTTCCATATCTTCGAAGTGTTGCAGGAAGAATTTCACTTCCGATTCGTAAATACCGTACTCCTCAGGATCAAGTTGGAGCAGCGCCTGGCGGCGTTCTTCCAGGCTCATATCGTAAGCATCCGCGTGGCCGGCCTTCTTGAGCACCCGGTTGACCACCGCAATCACTTCCTCGGCCAGGTCGCCGCCCAGCTTGATATCCACACCGCGGCCGGCCATGTTGGTGGCAATCGTCACCGCGCCGAAGGCCCCGGCCCCGGCGATGATCTGGCTTTCCTCGGTGTGCTTGCGGGCGTTCAATACCTGGTGGGGGACTCCACCTTGCAATACCATTTTCAGCCGATCCGTATCCTGCACGGACAGGTTCAGGATCTCACACAGCGTAGCCAGGTTTTCCGGATCCTCCGGATTGACGGAAACGCCCAGCGGACGGGCCATCTGGCGCAGCATGGGCGCGTCCAGTTGTTCGAGCGGTTGGTTGAGAGGCTGGAGTTCGTCGATCACGCGGCCATCCTCCACCCGGTTGTTCTGGATCATCCAGGCATGCCGGATGAGCAGGGTCTGCATCAGGCGGCGGATGGGTTCCGCCCGCAGACGGTTGGACAGCCGCTCCGAGCTTTCCACCGAAGTTGTGCCGACCAATTGGGGCCGCCCGCGCACGTGGAAGATGGCTATCTCGCGTACGATGGAGCGTAACTTGGCCTCCACCGTGCGGTAGATGGTGTCGGGGTAATCCTTGCGCCGCCATAACGTGGGGGATTGATCCGGATCCGAGCGTGGCACGAAGTAGGAAACCTCATAGCCCTCATCATCCTTATCCTTGACTTCCATTAACGGCGAGTCGGCCTTGGTGGCGTTGTATTCCAGGTTGGTTGGGATGGGAATGACCGCCAGCTTGTAGATCTTGTCGAATTCCTCCGCTTCGGTCAAGGCAGTACCGGTCATGCCGGCGAGTTTTTGGTACATGCGGAAGTAGTTCTGGATGGTGATGGTGGCATAGGTGACGTTCTCGGGCTCCACCCGCACCCCTTCCTTGGCCTCCACAGCCTGGTGGAGACCGTCACTCCAGCGGCGACCGGGCATCAGGCGGCCGGTGAACTCATCCACGATGACCACCTTTCCTGCCTGGACCAGGTAATCCTTGTTGCGCTTGAAGAGGTGCTGGGCGCGCAGACCCTGTTCGAGGTAACCGAGCAGGCGGGCCTGTTCGGGGGTTACATCTTCCGGACGGTCGGGGTCGCGCAGCGGCTCGCCGAGCAATTGCTCAACATGGGCTGTACCGAGCTCGGTCAAGGCAATATTGCGGTCCTTCTCGCTGACCTCGTAATCCTCGGGCTTCAACTGGCGGACAAGCTGCGCCATCTTGCCATACCATTCCACATCGCTCGAAGCCGGGCCGGAGATGATGAGCGGCGTGCGGGCTTCGTCGATCAGTACGTTGTCCACCTCATCCACGATGGCAAAGGAATGGCCGCGCTGGACCTTATCGCCCAGGCGCATGACCATGTTATCGCGCAGGTAATCGAAACCGAACTCGGAGTTGGTGCCGTAGGTGATATCCGCCTTGTAAGCCTCGTTGCGTGGCACCATGCGCAGGTTGTGCTGATCTTCGTGAGGGGATTCGCGGCTGAAATCGACCAGGAAGGCCTTCTTGCCGTTCTCGGTGACAGCCGCCATCTGCAGCACACCCACGTTAAGTCCCAGGAGGGTATAAATGGGTGCCATCCAGCGCGCATCACGCCGCGCCAGGTAATCGTTGACCGTGATCAGGTGCGCACCGTGCCCGGCCAGGGCATTGAGATATAGCGCCAAGGTGGCGACAAGCGTCTTGCCCTCGCCGGTGCGCATCTCGGCGATCTTGCCCTGGTGGAGCACGATCCCGCCGATCAACTGGACATCGAAGTGGCGCAGGCCGATGGTGCGTTTGGAGGCTTCCCGTACGACCGCAAAAGCTTCCGGGAGGATATCGTTCAGGGCAGCCTGTTCGACAGTGTAACGTTCCTTCTCGTCTTCGATGTTTCCCACAGCATCGTGAATTACGGAGCGGAATTCATCGGTCTTGGCGCACAAATCGTCATCACTCAACGCCTCGAATTGGGATTCCAGGGCGTTGATTTCATCGACGATCACGCTGATCTTTTCGATTTCTTTCTTGTTGGGGTCACCCCCGAAGAGTTTGACAAAGTTTTGGAGCATGTTGAACCTTTCGGGGAAAGATTATAGCACGGGCATCAATGACTGGCTATTAAAAGGATGTTAGAAACGGGAATTTTTTCGTGCACACGCCGCATGATATAATGTCCGCCATATTGGCAAGAAAGATGATGCACAATATCATTCATCCCCCGATTTTTCTAAAAACCGAAGATTATAGCCTTTCTCGGGAAAACCATCCGGTTTTTATACGAGGCAAAACCAATGACTGAGCTTGCACCCCCTGATAACACCCGGCGTGGGCGGATTGCGTTCAAGCGCATCTTCGCTTTCATTTTCCATCCTCGTCGCGAATATGAGCGGATGACAGGGGAGGAGAGAGCCGCCTGGCTGACGCCGTTGCTGGTACTCAGCATCCTGTTGCTCCTGCGTGTGGTGGTCACAGGTTTCCTGCGCGCCCAGGCCGCAGCCATGGGCGAAGTCTCCCTCCCGCCCGATTGGCAATGGTGGACACCGGACATGCAGAACAACTATATGCAGGCCATGCAGGCCACCCAGGGACCGGTCTTCAACTACATCATCCCGGCCCTGACCGGCCTGGCAGGGCTGTGGTTCACCTGGGCGGTTATCAGCGCCCTGCTGCACCTGACCTCCACCCTGCTGGGCGGGCGCGGCAGCATGACCTCCGCCCTGAACGTTGTCGGTTGGGCCAGCCTCCCAATGGCCGTGCGCGACCTGCTACGTGTCATTTACATGCTGATCGTCAAGCACCCGATCGCCAGCCCGGGACTTTCCGGGTTTGTGACCGGGACCGAGGGCATGGCGCTGTTCCTGGCGCAGCTTCTCAAGAACCTCGATCTGTTTGTAATCTGGTATGCGATCCTGCTGGTTCTGGGCTTCAGCTTGGTGGACAACCTGCCAGTTAAAAAGGCGATACCAGGAGTGCTGATCGTGTTGATCGCCTCCCTGCTGGCGGGGGCCGGGCTGGGGACGCTCTTCTCCAGCCTGGGCGGCATGATGGTCACCCGTCCTTTCCTTTAGACCGGCGACATGGATAAACCTTTCATTCAGATCCGCGACTTGAAAAAGCATTACCAGATGGGCGGCGTGACCGTGCGCGCCCTGGATGGGGTCAGCATGGATATCGCCAGTAACACCTTCACCGTTGTGATGGGACCATCCGGATCGGGCAAGAGCACCCTGCTCCACCTGTTGGGCGGTCTTGACCGGCCCACCAGCGGCCAGATCGCATTCGATGATCAGCGGCTGGATGAGATGGACGAGAACCAACTGGCAGCTTTCCGTCGCCATCAGGTGGGTTTCATCTTCCAATCCTTCAACCTGATTTCGAGCATGAGCGCGCAGGAGAACGTCGGCTTCCCGATGCAGTTTGCCTCGATCAGGCCGAAGGAGCGCGCCCGCAGGTCGGCAGAAATCCTGGAGCGGGTCGGGCTGGCAGAGCGCGGCGGCCACCGTCCTGGAGAACTCTCCGGCGGCCAGCAGCAGCGGGTGGCCATCGCCCGGGCACTGGTCAACGACCCAGCCTTGATCCTGGCGGATGAGCCAACCGGGAATCTGGATTCCACCAGCGGCATCAGCATCATGCAATTGCTTTCTGAACTGCATCATTCCGGTCGAACCGTGCTGGTCGTGACCCACGACCAGCGCATGGTCCGGTTTGCCACCCACAAGATCTTCCTTCTGGACGGCAAGGTGGTCAGCGAGGCGGCATACGAGCTCGCCAATATGGAGATAACATGAAACCACGTAAAAGAATATTTATTGCTATCCTCCTCATCCTTATTTGCCTGGTTGCCCTGGCAAAACCCACCCCGGTGAGTGCTGCGCTGGGCATCGCCTCGGTCACCCCCAACCTGGTGGTCAACGATATCCTGAATGAGATCACCATCAGCGGCAGCGACTTCACCGCCGGTATGCAGGTTTCGCTGGGCGCCACGGTGGTCACCTCCACGTTCGTGGACGCGAACACCCTGGAAGCCATCGTCCCACCGGGATTCGCCCCGGGTATCTACACCGTCACGGTTACATCCGCTGATATGCTCAACACGGCTTCGCTCCCGGGCGGGCTGACCGTTGTTATCCCTACGCCCATCCCCACGGCTACAACCGCCCCGCCTCCGACTGCCACAACGGTGCCGTTTGCCCGACCGCAGATCGTGCTGGCCTGGTATTCCATGAACGTAAGCGCTGTGCGCTTCGGGCAGGAGTTTGACCTGAGCATCCGCCTGTATAACGGCGGCGGTCTCAAAGCCTACAGCGTACAGGTAAACTTCACATCCACTGACCTGCTGATGCTCCGCAACGGCGGAGTGGCCGCCATGGGCAACATAGATTATGACAGCAGCCTTGACCTAACCCAGACCATGACCGCCGCTGCACCCCTGGCCGGCCGCAGCATGGTAAGCGTGGATATGAATGTCACATACTACCATAACGACGGCGCGGCCTATGTGGAAAAGTTCATCCTCAACTTGCCAGTCGCAGCTGGCTCCGGCGGTTCCGGGCCCGCCACTACGCCCACCCCGCGCGGCATCTATCGCTCGCAGCTTGTCATCACCGGTTACAGTAGTGACCTGGAAACGCTCCAACCGGGCGACCATTTCAAGCTCAGCCTGACCGTCAGCAACAACGGCAACCTGGCTGCCAAAGGTGTGACAATGATCGTTGGCGGGGGCAGCGCCTCCGGTTCCAGTGGCGGCACGCCCCAGGCAGGCGGCATCTCGGCCGGGAGCGGCGAATTCTCCACCTTTGCCCCGGTCGGTTCATCCAACGTGCAGTCGCTGGGCGATTTCGCCTCCGGAGCATCCCGGGATGTGAGCCAGCAACTGGTGGTCCACGTTTC
>JBFYSM010000346.1:0-4720 GCA_041301605.1 Chloroflexota bacterium
CCCTTCGTCAACTCAAAGCTGGCACTGTTAAGCACTTGCGTTTTTAAAGAGGCATCAAGATGTACGATCAAAGGACACCCGTCCGCCTGGTTCCAGGCTCCGTTCCACTCCAGCGTTTCCGGGGCAGCGTCGATGGCGGCGATCTGTTGCGCATAACCAAGCAATTGCTGCGCGTAGAAACCTGTATCGCAGGCCAGTTCGAGGATCTTGCCCCTCGGCTGGAATTGGTCGAGGCATTCCCGAACCTGCTCCACTTTGGTTATTATCCGTACGGAATATATAGGCCGTTTTTACCATGCATGAAATCCACAATTTCAGCCGTGATTTCATCCACGGGTTTCAGACCATCCACTACAAGGTTCGCTTTCTCTCGAACCCGCTGGCTGACCTGGATGTACATCGAGCGCATCTGCCGGTATTGGGCCAGCCATAAGGCCACCGCGTTCAGTTGCCGGGCGAGCGCCTCCTTCGTTTCACCCTGGAAGGTGCCTTTTGCATTCCATACTTGCATATCCATAACGCGTTCGACCAGGCGTGTGACGCACATATCCTGAGGGACATCGATGTATACGACCAGATCGATGTATTCCCCGATCTCTTGCCTTTCCCGCCCGGAAGGCTCTTCGATGATGATATAGCGCCCTGGCAAAAGCACATTGCTGTTCAGGGGATCTGTAACTGCCCGGTTTTCGAGTAGAGCGAGCAGGTCTTCTTTCAACTTGGGTACCCGGATGTGGGTCGGGTCGGCGCCAGCGTTGATCCATTGTCCCATGTCTTGCGGCCATTCGATGAATTGACCGTAGTGGTCGAAGGTCAGAATGAGAGCGTCTGCGAGCACCTTCGCCAGTGCCTTCGAAACGGTGGATTTCCCGGAGCCTACCGAGCCTGAAATGACAATCACGTAAGGTTTTGAGAGAGGGGGGTGGCTTTCAGCCATATGTGTGTGATGTATCCAATCTGTAGCGAAAACTCAGGAGCCGTGTAAAAACTATTTCCGGTTGTTGCTCTGGCAGGATTTGATAATCCTGCCGTTCTTGCCCTGGATCTGGCAATCCGGTACGAGCTGAAAAGCGGAAGTTATTTTACACAGGTTCTCAGACTTTTTTAGCGGTCACATACCAGTTATGCGGCATCCCGGCCATTGTGGTCGGAATGACCGGGAATGTCCAGCGACCATAATGAGCATCCTCTGCTCCAGCCTGGGTCAGCTTTGCCTGCCAGCCTCGCCTACACAATTCGTCGCTCATTTCCTTCTACTCATTTTCCACCTTATACAACGTCCCATCGTCCGTCATCACCCACAGTTCATCCCCGCGCATGTGCAGGGCGGTTATCCAGCCACTTACAGGCGCTTGGGCTTTCAGTTTGCCATCCGCCGGATCGACAGCCATCAATTGATTTTCACCAGCCACCCAGAGTGTTTGCCCATCGTTAGCCACCTGCCGTCCACAGAACGGGAGCGCGCTGCCAACCTCCCGGCCGGCCGGATCGATCTTCAGTACGATCCCCTCTCCGAATATCTCATCACCATAGACCATCCATAAATCACCGGAAGCGGCATCATATGCCAGCGAATAGGATAAAGAATAACCGCTGGATTTCCCGATCCGGAACGGCGTACCAGCCGTGCGGGAGGGGAGGTCGATGGGTTGCAGCATGACATGCCCATTTGGGTAATCCTCCGTGAGCAGCCAGAGCGTTTTCCCGTCCGAAGCTGCGGCGATGTAAAGGGCACTGGCCGGGAAGTGGATCGATCGGTCGAAAACCGGCTTGAGCAGCCCTTCGACCGGGCTGGCCTTGCCTGGGTCATAGGCTTGCACGAGCGCATCCCCCGCACCCTGCTGTGCGATCCAGAAATAGGCTCCGTCGAACCAGATGGCCGCGGGCATATAAACCTCCTCGCCCGGCAGAGGCTCCACCATGTAGAAGCCATCGAACTCCCCGTTCGGCAGGAAGGCGGTGAACATCCCGGAATCATCCATGCTCCAATTCTGCCTGGCAGTCATGACGAATACCTTGCCAGGCATCACCTCCTGCCAGGGGTTTACTTCGATGAAGGGAACATCCGGAATGGGAGCCGGAAGGGCATCCACGCCGAATAGGGTCCCCCAGGTGATCGGGCCGACGATGCCATCCATCTCCAATCCGTTCGTTTCCTGGAAGAGCAGGATGGCCGCGTCGGTAGCATGCGTATAGATAGAGCCAATGATGGGGCAACCGGAAGGACCGTACAAGTATCCCAACTCCATCAACCGGAACTTCATCTGCCCGATACGTTCATCCTCCATGGGTGGGTCTGTCAGCCGGAAACGGTCGCTGCCGATCTCCGGAATCCCGGTGGTTTCCGTAGGAACTGGAGAAGGCTGGAGAGTCGCGGCAGGGGCTTTGGTGGATGTTTGTGTTGTGATGGGGGGAGGGTTCGGGGTATTGGAAGGCGTTGAAAGCACTGCTGTCGGTTCTGGTTTTGTGGGCTCCTGTGCAGGAGTGGCTGAAGAACCGCAGGCCATAATGACGAGGATGACAGTAAATAGTGCAAGGAAAGAGGGTAGTTTATTCATAATGATATTAGACATTATCCGTAATAGTAAAATAGGGTCATGTTGACATATGCCGAATTGAAAGAGAAATCAAAAGAGTTTTTAGCCGCCACCGGTTTATACCCGGAAGAGTTTGAGCAAATACTGCCGGTGTTTGCGAAGGAATTAGCAGCTATTGTTCCTCCGCTCGAACAAACCAAAGGTGGCCAGCCTCGGAAGCGGCACAAAGGAGCCGGGCCGAAAGAGCGGCTGGGAACTGCTGAGGATAAGCTATTGTTCATTTTGGTTTATCAGAAGATCTATCCTTTGCAAACGATGCATGGGTTGCAGTTTGGGCTCAGCCAACCGCGAGCGAATTACTGGATCCATCTATTGCTTCCCATTTTACAGCAGTCGTTGGCAGAAATGGGAATGACGCCGGAGCGAGATCCGCAAGCGGTTGGTGAGAGTGTTTAGGTGAACGAATCTGCCCCGGATTTGCTGATCGATGGCACCGAAAGACGGCGACAACGCCCAAAAGACGCCGAAAAACAGGCAGAACACTACAGTGGCAAGAAAAAAGCACATACCGAGAAGAACATCCTGCTGGCAAACGCTCATACCAGGAAAGTGGTTTACCTCAGCCCGACCGAGAGCGGCAAGAAACATGATAAGAAAATTGCCGATGAGAACAAAATTGTGTATCCATATGGCGCCACCTTGGGTAAAGATACCGGTTTTCAAGGGTATGAACCTCCAGGTGTCATCACGTTCCAGCCAAAAAAAGCCAAAAGGTAAAGAGTTGAGCGTGGCGGATCGGTGGCTGAACGAAATCATCGCTGGCGCACGAGTACTGGTTGAAAACACAATCGCAGGCGTCAAGCGTTGCCGCATCGTCAAAGATGTGTTCCGTAACACCAAAGAAGGCTTTTCTGACTTGGCTATGGAAGTAGCTTGCGCACTCCATAACTTCCGTCTCGAGTGCCGCCACCCAATGCCTGCGCTTTCTCTACTCCAAGTACCAGTAGAATGTAATTACGGATAATGTCTATTGTATCCTCTTCTTGTAACTTTTTGGACAGAGCCGCATCTGATAAAATGTACCCGCAAACCATGAGGTGAACCATGTTTTTAGGAAATATTACATCTACCCCAATGAGTTCAGAACCCCGCAATGTCGAAATGCTCATCCTCGGTTCAGGACCTGCCGGCCTGGCCGCCGCTTTATACGCGGCGCGCGCCGAACTTTCCCCGGTGGTGCTGACCGGCCTGACGCTTGGCGGGCAGGCCGCCCTGACGCATACCATCGAGAACTATCCCGGCTTCCCGCAGGGTGTTGGTGGGGCGGAGTTGGGAGAGTTGTTCCAAAAACAAGCCGAGCGATTTGGGGCAACAGTAGAATTCGATAGTGCCCATACCGTCGATCTTACCCAACGGCCGCTCAAGATCGAAACCGATAACGCATTATTCCTGGCTGATACGCTGGTGATCGCCACGGGTGCCAGCCCGAACCACCTCAACATCCCCGGTGAAACCGAGCTGACAGGCAGGGGGGTATCCTATTGCGCCACCTGTGACGGTTGGTTCTTCAAGGATAAGAAAGTGGTGGTGGTCGGTGGGGGGGACAGCGCGCTGGAAGAAGCCATCTTCCTGACCCGTTACGCGACCTCGGTCACCATCATCCATCGCCGTGATGAATTGCGCGCCGGTGTCATCCTGCAGAAGCGTGCCACGGAGAATCGGAAGATCAACTTCATCTGGAACTCGGTTGTCACGGAGGTGGTCGGAACGGATAAAGTGGAATCCTTGAAGTTGAAGAACGTGCAAACCGGCGAAGAAAGCGCCCTGGAAACCGACGGCCTGTTCATCTTCATCGGTCACACACCCAACACGCAAATGTTCGAAGGCCAGTTGGAGATGGATAAGGGCTACATCGAGGTGGATGACCGGATGAATACCAGCGTGCCGGGTGTCTATGCAGCCGGGGAAGCGGCCGATTCGCACTTCCGGCAGGTCATCACGTCGGCAGGGATGGGCGCGGCAGCGGCCATCGAGGCCACCCATTATCTGGAATCGCTTGGCCAGTAAGTCCGGGAGGCTTAGGCAGGTAACCTGCTGGGAGCCTCTTTTTGTGTCAAGTGTGACAAAAGAGACTGAAATTCTACAAAAATTGTAGTATAAATCAAGAAGGAGACCCTAAAGGT
>JBFYSM010000370.1:0-6438 GCA_041301605.1 Chloroflexota bacterium
CGCTTCATCCGAACCCAGTGCCAGGTTGTCCCTTCAAGGGCTGTTGGCCTGCCATCCCAACCCCAGGCCCAGCCAGGAGGCCAGAACGTGCCCAACGTGCCACAATTGTTCGACTGCGGGAATCTGCGGGATTGAACGGCAGCGCCCCGGTTTGATCGGGGCGCTTTCGATTTCATCAAGGTTTGGGTGATGCTGTTTTGGATGGCGTAATCGTGGGCGTCTGGGTGACGATTGAAAGGTAGATCTGGGGGATCCAGCCAAGGCGGCCTTCGTCATCCATCACTTCCAGCCAGACCAACCCATCCAGGATTTCATAGCCATACAGCAGTGTCACATAACTGCCCTCGCGCAGCCGGGTAATGGATGGCCCGCCCGGTCTCTGGCGTAAATCCACCGCCCAACCCAGGGGTTGCGTATTCCTGATACGCGCAGTTGAAGGCGTGGATGTTGCTGTGGGTGGGATGGGAGTGGATGTCCGGGTCGGCGTGGGCGTGGCTGTAGATGTAGCGGTAAAGGTGGGTATCACCGTTACCAGCGTTGGCGTGGGGGTGAAGGTGGGCGGTATCAATGGGTCGAGTTGTGCTGCAATCACCTGGTTGACCTTGATTGCCACAGGTTGTTGGAGTTGCAGGGCAATGTCACCCTGTAGGTTGACCACATCCTGGTACGAAAGCGAATGGGCCGTGCGCAGGGTGATGGTCATCTGCACGGTTCCACCATCCGGCGCAACTTCCATGTTGACCAGCTCGGCACCGTAGTTTTGGACAACACCGGTCACGATGAGATTGATTTTCCGGTTCTCTGTTGCCTGGCGGACAAAGCGGGCGCTGATGATGGTGAGGGGAACAAGCAACGCAATGGTCAGCGCAGCTGTCACAGCCAGGCTGCCCATCACCTTGCGGTTATTTTCGCGACGAGGCGTGAATCCCAACAGACCGACGATCAACATGGCAGCAAAGGCTATGGTGACGGCGTTCGTTATGAAAAGCAACAGTGCGCCACCTGCAACATCCCAGCTTCCCATGGCAACCCCAATCCCCACCGTGCAGAGTGGCGGCATCAAGGCCGTGGCGATCGCCACGCCCGGCAGGGCAGCCGAGATGCTGGGTTGCGCCAACGCATATGCAGCCGCCAGGCCGCCTGCCAGTGCAATGGTTAAGTCGATCGGGCTGGGATGGGTGCGGGAAAGAACTTCTTTCGGCAATTCTTGCAGGGAAACAAAAGGCAGGTAACGGTTGCCCCATGCCAGCAGCGCCGAGATTCCAATTGCCAGCAAGGCGCCGCGTCCCAGGGCGGAGGCTGAGTCCCGAAGCAGGCGGGTGTCGCCGGTCAGGGAGGCCAGGCCGAGGCCGATGATCGGCGACATCAGCGGCGCGACCAGCATGGCGCCGATGATCACCGCCGCAGAGTCGGTCAACAATCCGGCTGTCGCGATTACACAGGAGAGCACAACCAGCAGGAAGAAATCGAAATCCGGGTGGCATGAATCACGCATCTGTACCTGGACTTCAGCCCGCCGCTCCAGCGTCACCGGCTTGACCAACTGGCGCAGCCTATGCCACAGCCGGGCGCGCAGGGATGGTTTGGGGATTTCGGGAGTATCCATTCGTTGTTCCATTACGAATGTATTTTACTTCATACGAGAACCTCGAATTTCTCCCGAAACGATTGAATGTTTACCAACTCCATAAAGCGCGTATAATAGCCCCAATGGCTGCCATTACCACTCCCATGTATGCATATCCCCCCCAGGTGCGTCCGCTCAATATACTGCGGGATCTGCCTGCGGTAGCCGACCTGGTCGAGTCTTGCTTTCTTGACACAATGGATGATGATGGCCATCGCTATATCGACCAGATGCGGCGCGCCGGTAAAGACAATGCCTTCCTGCGTTGGGCGGTGCATGCCGCCGACACGGTCTCGATGCCGCTATCCGGCTTCGTCTGGGAAGAGGATCGGCAGATCATCGGCAATGTCAGCCTGATCCCTTTCCGGAAAACCAGTAAACGGATGTACCTGATCGCCAATGTTGCCGTCCAACAGGATCACCGCCGCAGGGGGGTTGGACGCCAGTTGACCCAAGCCGCCATTCATCAGGCTCGCCAGCGACATGCAGATGGCATCTGGTTGCACGTGCGCGACGATAACCCGGGTGCGATCCGCCTGTACGAAAATCTTGGTTTCCAGGAGCGCGCCTGCCGCACCTCCTGGTATGCCGCCCCGGATCGGAACCTTTTGTGCCCTCCAAATGACATTAAAATTACGGCCCGGCAGTCACGCGACTGGCCACAACACAAAGCCTGGATCGAAGGTGCCTATCCCAACCTGCTGGCCTGGTACCAGCCTATCCCCTGGATATCCATCCGACCCGGGTTGGGGCCGGCGCTTTACCGCCTGTTCATGGATTATGAAACCCGGCAATGGGCTGCATATCAGGATAACCGCTTCCGGGCGGCAGTTACCTGGCAATCCATGCCCGGCAGATCCGACCGTCTCTGGCTTGCTGCATCAAGCGAAGGGGATGAAGCGCTCACCGCCCTGTTGTTGCATACCCGTCGCAACCTCGCCTGGAGGCAAAACTTGTTGCTGGATTATCCAGACGGGAAATCCGTCGAAGCCGTCAAGGCAGCCGGCTTTCACTTGCGCCGTACCCTGGTTTGGATGGAATGGGATGCATCCAAATCACAAGATGTTCGTAGATAGAAACGGAGGTAAAAACCATGATGAAGTTCATTGTTCGTTGGGGCATCAATGCCGTGGCACTCTGGGCTGCCATTGCCATCCTGCCCGGGATCGATTTCAAAGGGGAATGGCTGGGAATTGTCTTCCTGGCGCTCATCTTCGGGTTTGTCAATGCCCTGCTGCGCCCGCTGCTCAAGTTCCTGACCTGTCCGCTGATCGTTCTGACCTTGGGGCTGTTTACCCTGGTCATCAACACTTGCCTCTTTTGGTTGACCGGTGAGATCGGGCAGGGTGTTGGCCTGGACCTGGTTATCTCCGACCCGACCTTCTGGAATGCCTTCCTGGGCGCACTGATCGTCAGTGTGGTCAGCATCATCCTCAGCCTGATCCTGAAGGATGAGTTGAAGGGCAGGAAGAAGCGCAAAATAGGATAGAGGCGATTACCCCGAAAAACCGCGAAAAGTGGAGGCCGCATGGTATGGCGGTCTCCACTTTTGTTCATAAATTGCTTGCAAGCTACGCTTCCAACAGACCAGGCAATCCCCCGGCTGGTTTCGCCAGGCGCACAGCCCGCAGGATGGCCTGCTCCACTGCTTCAGCCGCATAAGCCCCAACGGTGGATATATCCGCCCGCTTTTCCCCTGTGGCCATGACAAAGATGGTGTCACCATCCACCATGGTGTGTGCCGGGCGGATCGCCCGCGCCAGCCCGTCCTGGGCCATCTGTGCCACTTTCGTTGCCCCGGATTTGGTCAATTTCGCATTGGTTGCCACCACGCCAATCACGGTACTGCGGCCGGACATCAGGCGTGTGATGGCGCGCCCGACCGGGGTTCGCAGGATGGATAACGTATCCGCAAAATATCCAGGTTTTCCCAGTTGAAGCGGGCCGAGTTTTCCCGAGCGTGCCCCGGCGATGATTTCGCCCATCTTTGGATCGATGACATCCCCAAAGGAATTGACAGCCACGATCGCCCCGACTATGATTCCGCCCCCGGCATCCAGGCTGGAAGTCCCGATGCCGGATTTCATGGCTTGCTGCATGCCAAAGATCTTGCCCACCGTCGCCCCCGTTCCTGCGCCTTCATTGCCTTCTGTAACCTCCTCGGCAGTTGCATGGACACAGGCCTGGTAGCCCATCTCCGGGTTCGGGCGGCGATCGGAGCGGCCAATGGCCAGGTCGTACAGGATGGCAGCCGGGACGATCGGTACTTTCGCAACCCTGGTGTTGAAGCCGATATTCCGTTCTTCGAGGTAGTGCATCACGCCCGAGGCGGCATCCAGGCCAAAAGCTGAACCGCCTGCCAGCAAGACAGCATGGACTTTCTCCACCTGGTTGACAGGATTGAGCAAGTCGGTCTCGCGCGTCCCCGGCGCGCCGCCGCGCTGGTCGATGCCGCCGACCGCGCCTTTTTCGCAGATGATGACCGTGCAGCCGGTCAGGGAAGTATCATCCTGGGCATGTCCCACCCGGATGCCAGGAACATCCGTAATCCTGTTATGAAGCTTCACAGGCTGCGAACCAGGTCCAGGAATTCATCCCACTCTTCCTTGAAGAAGTGCAGGGTGACGTTGTTCAATTCAAGGTGATATGTGACCTCACCATCCGGTTCATCAGCCTTCCACGCCAGGTAATTGTCGGTCTCGGCGATGGTTTCGGTCTTGGGTTCGGGTGCTTGTTTGGACATGGCTGCCTCCTGTTGGTAAAGGGTTTAAACCATTATACGGGTTTTCGTCCCTCGATACATTAAAAATACTCGGGTTCTCTGGGAATCGCCGGAAGCGGGAGGAAATTGGGGGTATTGGCGGGCGAAGCCCGCCCAATACCCCCAAATCTTCCCATCCATCACAGCATCTCCCAGAGAGCCAACATTCATTCATCCGGCTGGGTTTTCTTGCGCTGGCCTATGCGGCTCCACAGTTTCTTCAAGCGACGGAACCAGCGCGGTGCGGAAGGCGGCTTGATCACATCTTCTTCCTCCGAGAACGGTTCCTGGTCGAACATCTTATCTGTAACATATTGACTGACCAGTTTCAAAGTTGCCAGGAGCGGCGCGGCAACAATGACCCCCAACACGCCCAACAGGCTGGCAGCCACCAGGGCTGCCACCAGGACGGCCGCCGGGTGGACTTTGAGGGCATCCGCCATGATGCGCGGGTTGACAAAGTTATTAAAGACCTGGTCGATCAATACGGCAACAACCACAACCAGCACTGTGAAAGCCAGCGGGCTCAACCCAAAGTAGTTACTGGGCTGGAAGATCGTCACTAGCCCCAGGACAACCCAGTTAATGGCCGGGCCGATGTAGGGCAGGAAGTTTGCAAAGCCGGTCAACAGAGCCAGGATGATGGCATAGCGCACGCCGAGTATGGAAAGTACCATCGCATAAACCGCAGCAGTTGCGAGGAAGATGATGAATTGCCCGCGCAGGAAGGCATTCCAGATGCGTGCCAGTTCGCTTCCCAGGCGCTTGAGATCGCTCGTATAACCAGGTACCTGGATTTGGATGATCCGCTCGCGCAGGCCACCGCTTTCGAGCAGGATGAAATAGGAAACAATCAAGATGAAGAAGATCCACCCCAGTGTAGTGGCTGCGCTGCTGGCGAGGGAGCCGATCAGGTTTCCAAGTTGTCCCAGTACCGGCTGGACGACGGAAAGTACCTGATTTGAGATGGCAGTGAAATCGATCTGGGTCAGGTCGATCTGGAATGGGCCGATAACATATACCTTGGAAACACTTTCGATGAAAGCAGGCAGTTCCTCGATGTACTGCGGGATGATCCTGATCAGACTCTGCACCTGCTGCACCAGCCCAACCCCGCCGGCCGTGAGCAGCCCCAACAAGATCAAGAGCAAGAACAGGTAGATGATATTCACCGTCCCGCGCCAGGAAAGCGGGGTGCGGTTATCCAGCCAGGATGCCAGCGGGTGGATCAAATAGGCCAGGATGATGGCCATCAACAATGGCCCAATCAGGGTATGGAAGCGTACCAGCAATGCGCCGATGATGACAACCACTGTCAGGGCGACAACCAGCTTGGTTGTACCCGTCCAGCGTGGCGAGTTGAAAGATTTCTGCTCACTCATGAAGATCCTCCGGAAGCACTGAAAAACAGAAGTGCGATTTGAATGTAGGCTCTCTGGGAGTTGTTGTGATGGATGGGAAGATATGGGGGTATGGGGCAGGCTTCGCCCGCCCCATACCCCCAATTTCCTTGCTATTCCGGCGCTTCCCAGAGAACCTGAATGTATTTACATCTACATACGATTCTACAACAGTATAATTGCTTTCATGCGTCGCATATTCTTGATTCTGGTTATCCTTTTGACAGCCTGCCAGCCCCTGGCCGCTGGGCCTGCTTTCGAAGTCCGCCTGCACCCGGATGGGCCGCTATTCGTGGGCGATCAGGTCAGCTTCGAGATCCTGAGCCCGGATGACGATGATCTATCCAATTCCCAGGCCCAGGTCGCTCTGGACGGGAATATCCTGGGTGAAGAAGGGTTTGCCCAATTCGGCGTTGGGCAGCGCTCCCAGGCAACTTTCTGGTGGGTTTGGGATACAGGTGGACTCGAACCGGGAATCTACACCTTGACCTTTTCCATTACCCCCGATGGCCCAACCTGGACCGAACGCGTCCGGCTGCGCGACCGTGATCGGGTTCCCGCGCCGGAACCGGTTGCCCGCTGGGCCAGTACCGAGAGCGACTGCTGCCTGATCTACTACATCACCGGGACCGATGCCGAACGAGACCTGG
>JBFYSM010000386.1:0-6855 GCA_041301605.1 Chloroflexota bacterium
TCGCTTGAGAAAGTGTGCGAGTTGAATCTTCCATATAGCTATTATAGTTGACCTCTTACCAACGATCTCCATCAATCTCTGTAATAATTCCAAAGGATTTCCTGCAAGGGCGATCTTAAAAACTTGCCCCCGCATAGCGCGGGGGCAAAGGATGAGTTTGGTATGTTCTAGAACAACCCGACGACTTTCCCGGTTTCCAGATCCACATCCACATCATAGAAAACCGGGCGGGTTGGCAGGCCAGGCATGGTGCGCATCGTTCCCAGAAGCGGATACAGGAAGCCTGCGCCAACCGAGGCGCGGATATCACGGATCGGAACAATGAAGCCCTTTGGCACACCCTTCAGGTTCGGGTCGTGGCTAAGGCTGAGATGAGTCTTGGCCATGCATAAAGGCAGTTTATCGAAACCGAGATTGGTGTAGAGTTCGATCTTCTTCTCAGCTTCGGGCGTGTACTCCACCCCATCTGCACCGTAGATTTCCTTGCAGATGATCTCGATCTTTTCTTTAATGGAAATTTCCAGCGGATACAGGAACTTGAAATTGGTTGATTTTTCAGTTGCCTTGACAACCGCCTCGGCCAACTGTACAGCGCCCTTGCCGCCTTCCATCCAGTGACGGGCAACCACTGCATCCTCAGCGCCTGCTTCGACCGCGGCCTGGCGCACCAGTTCTACTTCGGCTGGCGTATCATCCTTGAAGGAATTGACGGCCACCACCACATTGACGCCATATTTCTTGGCGTTGCGGATATGGTGTTGCAGGTTGCCCAAACCCTTGCGAAGCAGGTCGAGATTTTCATTAGTGTATTCGTGCGCCAGCGGCTTGCCTGCCACCACCTTGGGACCGCCGCCGTGCATTTTCAGGGCGCGCACGGTTGCAACCATCACAACCACCTGCGGGATCAACCCTGAATAGCGGCACTTGATATCGAAGAATTTCTCCATGCCGATATCCGCACCGAAGCCTGATTCGGTCACTACGTAATCAGCCAGTTTCAGGGCGATCCGGTCGGCGATGATCGAATTCTGACCATGTGCAATATTGGCGAACGGTCCGGCATGCACGAACGCCGGGGTACCTTCAAGGGTTTGCATCAGGGTTGGCTTGATGGCATCCATCATCAGGACCGTCATCGCTCCAGCGCAACCGATATCCTCCGCCGTGATCGCCTCACCCCTCTTATTCGTGCCAATCACGATCCTGCCCATGCGGTTACGCATATCTTCCAGGTCGGTGGTCAGGGCAAGGATGGCCATGATCTCGCTCGCGACCGTGATGTCATAACCGGTGCGGCGGGTTTTGCCTTTCTCCTCCGGGCCAAGCCCCACCTCGATCTCGCGCAGGAAGCGGTCGTTCGTATCCACAACACGCCGAAAGGTGATGGTGGCCGGGTCGATATCCAGGCGGGCAAAGTGGGAACGTTCCTCGGGAGTCAGATCGTTGGGATTGGTTTTCTTGATGCCCAGCTTTTCGATCCGCTTGAGCATGGACGGGGAGAAGGAGCGGTTGCCTTGTTTATCCAGTGGGCAAAGCGCATTGAAGAGCTTCTCATCATCCTGCTCGCCCTCATGGAACATCCGGGCATCGATGGCGGCTGCCAGCAGGTTGTTGGCAGCCGTGATGGCATGGATGTCACCGGTCAGGTGCAGGTTGAAATCTTCCATTGGGACAACCTGTGAATAACCGCCGCCGGCTGCGCCGCCCTTGATCCCGAATGTCGGTCCCTGGCTGGGCTGACGGATACAGGTAAAGACGCGTTTACCCAAGTGCGCTCCCAGCGCCTGGCTGAGCCCAACCATCGTAGTGCTCTTGCCCTCGCCCAAGGGCGTGGGGGTAATGGCTGTTACATCGATGTACTTGCCATCTGGAACATCCCTGAGCCGATCGAGCACGGAAAGGCGAACCTTTGCCTTGAACTCACCATGCATTTCGAGTTCGTTTTCAAGAAGACCCACCTCCTCGGCGATAACCTTGATGGGCTTGAGTGTGACCTCCTGGGCAATCTCGATATCGGATGGCACAGGGGTGCGTAGATTTAAAACAGTGGGTTGGAATTTTCTTGCCATACGGTCTCCTTCGCGAATGTTGTTAGGATTATTGTCGGTGATTTTTAGCTTTCAGGCAAGAGACTTTATTCACCAATTTCTGTGCTAGGTGTCACAAGGCATAAAAAGCAAGATCACATCCCAATTTGGATTAGATGTCCTTCCTCCACGCATGTTCACTCGCCAGTTTCCCAATCCGCATGAAATGCAGAACCTGGTAGGATTCCGGCAACGCCTGAACGAGTTCATCCACGGTTACTTCTCGAAAGCCCAATCGCTGCCAGTAGCCGCCTGACCGGACGCTAAAGAGGTAAACTGCTTGATATCCTTGGTTTCGGGCATAAGACAACACATGCTCAACCAATTTGGCCCCCAGGCCTTGTTTTCGAAACTCTGGCAGGATGGCAACATTTCTCAATAGAACTGCGCTTTCGCTAAACTCCATTCCTGCGCATCCTGACAGCTTCCCCTGGTTTTCATGAGCCAGCCAGAACTGGGTTCCAGGTGCAAGGACATCCTGGGTCAATAGGTTTACAGTTTCCAGTAATCGAGATAACGCTTCCTTATCATGAGATTTTGCAATCCGGATGGTAAAGCCTTCCATGCTCAAATACCTCACTCCTGCACCTGACCATCCAGGTCGATCTCGGGAATGGTCAGGATGAGCAGGAAGGATAGCAACATCGTTACAGCCCCGATCAAAAAGATGCTTCTCAGCCCCGCTTCCAGGGAGGTCCGGATTGCCTGAATGGTTTGCTCGAAGAGCAGCTTTCCCTGGCCGCCAATGCCATCAAAGACACGCTGAAGTTCTGACATGGCATCTGCTGATAAAAGGACGCGGGGGTTGTTGAGCGAAGCAAGGGCAGCCGGATCCAGGAAATTCCTCAATGTTGGGGGCAACTTATTAGCAGCCAGATTCCTGGCATAAACCGCGTTCATAACGGATCCTAACACGGCAGGCGCAATGGATCTGCCCATTGTCACAAAAAAGTACAGTCCACCGGTAGCTACGCCAAGCAACCGTTTCGGTACCGCATATTGCACCACCAGGGCATTGACCGTTGGAATTGCACCCAATCCGATCCCAGCCAGGGATGAGATCACGAATCCCCACCCCAATGGCGTTGCAGCATTCAAGCCAACCGTTCCCCACATGACCAGGGCGAGGATGGCATACCCCGTGAGATACATCCACTTGTACCGCCTGGTTTTGGAAATCAGCAAACCAGCCGGAATGCCCATGAAAGACATCAAAACGCTGAAGGGGGTGATGATCTGTCCGCTCAGGGTTGCACTGGCACCCTGTACACCTTGCAAGAAGAGGGGGTAATATGACAGCATCGCGGTGAATCCAAATATGGAAAGCAGGGCAGCTCCTGAAGCGGTCAAAAAAGTGCGGTTGGCCAAAACCTTTGGATCCAACATGGGCTCTGCAGCCCCAGACTCAACCCGCAGGAACAGCGCCCAAAAGATGACCGAGACACCCAGCAAACCCAGGATTTGGGGCGAAGCCCAGGTGTAGGTACTACCAGCCCATGACAATCCCAGGATCAGGGTTGTGGAAGCCGCCGCCAGAAAAGCAGAACCAAGGAGATCGATCCGGTGTGTCATCCGGCTATCGGATCTGGATAGGCCAATCCGTACAATCCCGGCAGTGAGTAGAACCAACGGTACAGTAAGCCAGAATAAATAGCGCCAGCTCAGGTTGTCGACAAACCAGCCGCTGAGCGTTGGGCCGATGAAAGCGGTGATGCCGGATGATATATTGAGCAGGCCAGCCCACTTGCTGCGCTCAGCCGGTGAGTACATATCTCCCAACACGGAAAAACAGAGGGGCTGGATGGCTCCCTGCCCCAGCAACAAAACACACAAGGATCCAACCAGAAGTGCAAATGATTGGCTGGTGGCGCTCAGGATGGCTCCCAGCAACATGGAACCCAGGGAGAACATCAGGATGATTCTGCGGCCATACATATCGGAGAGTTTTCCAAAGATGATGGTAGCAAAAGCGGAAACCAGGGCTGGGATGGCGAGTGCCCAGGAATAGTATTGCATCCCATCCAGTTCTGCCGCGATCCTTGGCAACGCGACATTCATCGTGCTTATCACAAAAAATGATGTGAAGTAAGCCACGAACACAGCCATCAATCCCAGGGATTGGGGGCTGGCTCGTTGGGTTGCTATGGTACGATCCATCCTGCGCATGGAATTAATCCTTCACCATTACTTCTTGAGCATTACGGCGCGGGTGCTTGCAAGCTATTTCATTAACCACAGATTGCTCATCAGCCGAGAAAGAGGCTGGTTTGCCCGAATATCCTGTAGCGCTCCCCTCTTTGCTTGTCAGAACCGCGCGCCATATGCATGTTCGTTCTCACCAGTTCGAAGCCATATTGCCGTACCAGGGCGATTGCCTCCCAATTTTCTCCCGGTACAGCCACCACGGGTGGACGATCGTAAGATAGCGATAAAGCTGCTTGCAATAGAGGCCCGGCAACATCTACATCCTGCATGACCCATGGCCCGATCCGGGTTCGTTGGGCAATGAGATGACCATTGATCTGCCCCTTCTCCTGTAACAGGAAAGCCCGATCAGGGTAAATATCCAGCAAGGCACGTAAAAGCCTGGTCCGGTCAGTGCCAAAGGCTTGTGTGTCGCTTTCAGCTAGATCATCCAGAACATCAGGCGATAAGGGATATACCTGGGGAGACTGCCCGGAGATAGGATGATGATCCAGCCATTGGAAAATCATCACCTGGTCAACAGCCATAAAACCCAGCTTCTCGTACAAAGGTTGCCCGGCTGGGCTGGCATCCAGTTTGACAAGCGGAACACCCCGCCGCTCCAGCCAGGCCAGAAGATACTCCATCAAAGCCCGGCCAATCCCCTGGTTTTGACTTGCCGGGTGGACCGCCATCAATCCGACATAGGCGTAATCTGAATAAATTATTGCACCCACCATACCGACCGGCATCCCATTCTTGGATGCCAGGAAATATCCATCCGGTTGCAGGCTGCGGCACATCTGCAGATCAGGGATCCAGTTATCTGATCTCTGGAATGCAGCTTGAAGAATGGTGTTCGCTGCATCCAGATCAGAATCAGATAATGGCTGTATGGAAATGGGCACAACGGAACTCCGACGCTCACAGGATAATGTATTTTATCGCAGATGCTTATCCAGGAATTCGAATACCCGCCTCATATTTTCTTCTGTTTCGAACAATGGATCGCCATGACCGGCCCCCTCAATAATGTCGAACTCGAAGCGATCAGAACGAACGTACTTTTCCAGTTTTTCCACGAACATCATGGATTGTTGCACCGGTACCATCGTGTCCAGGCGTCCGTGCTGGATCAACAGGGGAGGCATGCGCTCATGTACATACGTCATTGGGTTTGCAAGCTCAACCTTTAGCGGCACATCGGAAAGTTTCGCTCCCAGGTACCTGGACTCAGGCGAATCTGCCTCACCATGATCCGAAGGTCCAAAACCGCTTTCTTCGAGTTGTTCATCCATTTTCAGAAAGCTTGTCGGTCCAAACCAGTCGACAGCCGCCTGTACATTGCATGGGTAATCCAGGTTTCCAAGGTTGAGATCATCAAATTCTGTCACATGGTCAGTGAGACAGATCATCGCCGCATAATTCCCACCGGACGAACCACCACAAGCTGCGATCCGCTTCCCATCAAGATGGTATTTCTCAGCGTTCGCACGCAACCAGCGGATGGCCGCCTTGATATCCTGCAAACCCGCCGGGAAGATCGCCTCGCCGCTCAAGCGGTAATTTACGCTGACCACAGCATAACCGCGCGCCAACCCCTTCAGGAAGGCCAGAACGTGGATGTCGCGTTTATCCCCGATGGCGAAGCCGCCCCCATGGATGTGCAAAATGACCGGGAAGGGGCCATCGCCGTCATCTGGTAAATAAATATCCAGTTTGTGGGCAGGCGAGAGGCTGGCATAGGGCAGATCCAGCCATTTTCTACGAACGTGAGAAATATCGGCCGATGGAATGTGAATGGAGGCTTCATCTACATGTTTGAATTTTTCAAATGGTTTCATCGTATTCTTCCTTGCAATAATCATCTTTTCGAGATCCTATTACAAGTAGTTGTTCAGAGTAAGACAAGTTTCTGTTTGTTACTGACTCTTGGCTGTTGGCGCTTGATCCGGGGCGGGTTTACGCGTTTTTCCTCGGAAAGACTTCTGCAACTCATCAAATGACACGGCTCCCAGCAGGATGATGCCTTTGACGATATATTGGGCATAGGTTCCCCAGCCAGCCAACTGCATGCCATTGCCCAGCACCGCCAGGATGAATACGCCGGTCACAAGTCCTAGCATGTTGCCTTCCCCGCCCATGAAACTGATGCCGCCCACAATCGCGGCCGTCAGGGCGGTAAATTCGGTTCCAGGTCCGAAGGAAGAGTTGGTGGTATTGGCCTTGGCGATCATGACCATGGTCGCGATGGCAGTAAAAAAGCCGCAGATGGTATAGACCGAGATCTTCATCGCCTTGGTCTTGATCCCTGCCAGTCGAGCTGCCTCCTCGTTGCCGCCCAAGGCCAGTACATTCCAACCATAAGATGTCCTGTAATATACAAAGCTGGCAAACACAACTATGAATATAGTCAACCATACATCAAACGGCATCCCAAGCATCTTCTCCTTGGCAATGAAGAGGAATTCTTCCGGGTAACTTCGGTATGTCTTTGGCCTGCGGCACACTCACACCTACAGTCACAGTCACCTACACCGTCGACCCACCCACCATCACCCCCTCCGTCACCCTGAGCACAGCC
>JBFYSM010000391.1:0-2995 GCA_041301605.1 Chloroflexota bacterium
GTCGAGGAAGCTTCAGAAACGATTCTGCTTCGGGTCTTCGTCCCTGTCCCTCTAGCCACTCTGCACACTCCTTGCAGGGTTCCGCTGGGAACTCTCTACTTACATGCTTCTTGGCGCGCCGCTGGGGTGGTTGTGGCAGACAATGATGGCAGTTGCACCGCGCCGGATGGCCGCCTTGAACAGTTCCCCCACCTTCACCTGCGAAGAGTTGACCGAACCCTTGTACACTTCCACAATATCGATCACATGGTTACGGGTGTCCAGCAGGAAGACGCGCAAATGTTCCTGCTCCAGCATAGACATCTCATAAGTGACCAGAGCAGCCGCGTCTGCCGGGCTGTTGATGGTCGGGCGCTCGCCGGGGGATTCGAGTTGCAGCCTGCGGCCCAGTTCGATGGCCGCCTTGATCTGGGATGCCTTGGCCGCGCCGATCCCGTGTTCGGTGAGCAATTCTTCGAAGGGAACACGGTGCAGGCCGGCAATCCCGCCGAATTTGTGCAGCAGGCGCTGTCCGACCTGGACAGCATTCTCACCCGGCACGCCAACCCGCAAAAGGATGGCAATCAATTCGGCATTCGACAGGGATTGCGGGCCGAGTTTCCCCAGCCGTTCGCGCGGGCGCTCGGTCTCTGCCAGGTCGGTGATGCGGTAAGTGGGGCGAATGGATTCATCCATAGTATTCCCTCGCGGTGAGATATGCTATTTTACTGCCTCTTGGGCAAATGTGTTGCTTGACATTCCCTCCTCCCTCAGGTAGAATACCCGTCGCCCCATCAGCGGGCCTGTAGCGCAGTTGGGAGCGCGCCTCAATCGCACTGAGGAGGTCAGGGGTTCGAATCCCCTCAGGTCCACCAGGATTGATGATCGCCGATTTTCGAATGCTGATTTGCAGCTCGACAATCAACAATCCTCAATCAAAAATCACCAATATCGAAAGGGCCCATAGCGCAGTTGGGAGCGCGCCTCAATGGCATTGAGGAGGTCGAGGGTTCGAATCCCTCTGGGTCCACTGGCAGGAGCGATTTGGGAAACCGGTCGCTCTTGTGCTATAATCGTCGAAACATAAAAAGTCACGGCAGGAGTAGTAGGTCATCCCGCCAGCGAGAAGGGAGAGCGAGGTGGAAGCCCTTCACGGCACAAGCGGGAGTGCCAGAAAAGACCGAACTCGCCTGTTACTCGGAGCAGAGGGTCGAGTAGCCGGTGGTTTTCCGGCATATCGAGACCCGGCGGCAAAGAGAGACTGCGCTGGTGAAACCAGTAGTCAGCGCCGGCCGCAAGCGCCCGTTATCGCGAATGAGAGACGTTATCACGTTGGTGAGTTGGAACGTTTGCACGTTCAAACTTGTAAACCTGCAAACGTGGTAACGTAATCCGGGTGGTACCGCGGAGGTTATCGAACCCTTCGTCCCTGAGTGGATGAAGGGATTTTTGTTACTTGAGCGAAAGGAGGCACGAAATGTTTGAAAATACCTATATCCGATATGAGAATAAAAGCTGCCTTCTCGCGCGCCTCCGGGCTGTGTCAAAAGTCTAAAGTTCAAGATCGGACATTCAACATATACGTTCGACACAATAAATTCGATATCCGATTGTTTTCATGTATCATCTCAATACCTTGGGGGGCGGGGGGTGTGTGGGCGGCTTCGCCGCCCATACCTCCCCCATCTTCCCCTATTTATTGAGAAGTTACTTTTCATCGTTGAGGTAAAAATGAGCGATTACATTCCGAAAGAAATCGAACCCAAATGGCAGGCAAAATGGGAGGCCGACGGCTTATACAACGCTGATATCGACGAGAGCCGCCCCAAGCATTACGCCTTGACCATGTTACCCTACACCTCCGGTGACCTGCACTTCGGCCACTGGTACCCGATGTCGCCATCGGATGCGCGCGCCCGCTATAAACGCATGAACGGCTACAACATCCTGTTCCCGATCGGCTTCGACGCCTTCGGCCTGCCGGCCGAGAACGCCGCCATCAAGAAGGGCATCCACCCAAAAGAATGGACTTACAAGAACATCGAGAACATGCGCCGGCAGTTGAAAGGCATGGGTGCCATGTTCGACTGGCGGCGGGAGGCCATCACCTGCGGCCCTGAATATTATCACTGGACTGAGTGGTTCTTCATACAGTTGTTCAAGCACGGCTTGGCCTACCGCAAGATGTCGCCGGTGGATTTCTGCCCATCCTGCAACACCACCCTGGCGCGTGAGCAGGTCTGGGGCGATGACCGTCACTGCGAACGCTGCGATACGCCGGTCGTCAAGAAAGACCTGGACCAGTGGTTCTTCAAAACCACCAACTATGCCGATGAACTGCTGAACTTCGACACCATCGACTGGCCTGAACGCGTGCAAGTGTTACAGACCAACTGGATTGGCCGCAGCGAAGGCGCGGAAGTGCAGTTTCCAGTAATCAGTGAACAGTCAACAGGAATCACTGATAACTACTCACTACTCACTGTCTTTACCACTCGCCCGGATACCCTCTGGGGTGCGACCTTCATGGTGCTGGCCCCTGAACATCCTCTGGTGGAGAAGATCACCACCCCCGAACAGAAAGCCGCGGTCGAGGCCTACCAGGTCCAGGCCGCCCGCCAATCTGATATCGACCGTGAAGCGGTTGACAAAGAAAAGACCGGTGTCTTCACTGGCGGGTACGCCATCAACCCGGTCAACAACGCCCGCATCCCGATCTGGATTGCTGACTACGTGATGATGACTTACGGCACGGGCGCCATCATGGCCGACCCGGCGCACGATCAACGCGACTTTGCCTTCGCCCGCAAGTATGGGCTAAAGGTCATCCCGGTCATCCAGCCGGAGGGCGAACCGCGGCTGGACGGCGACTTTATGGAAGCAGCCTACATCGGCCCCGGCGTGATGATCAACAGCGCCCGGATGGATGGCACCTTCGTCAGCGGCAAGGGGCACGCCGACGCCGGGATGCAGAAAGTCATCGCCTGGCTGGTCGGGAAAGGGTCCGGGAAGGCAG
>JBFYSM010000396.1:0-11230 GCA_041301605.1 Chloroflexota bacterium
CGGGGTCAAGCAGCGCATACAGCCAGTGTGTGGCGAGGGACAAATTCTCGAGGATGCGCCGGTCAAAGGGCGGATGGTCGATGGCATGCACCCACAAGGCCAGTTGCAGCATCAGGCGGTGATAGTTGGTGCTGTGCTGGACATATTCGCCGTAGGCATCGATCTGGCGGCGCAGGCACCAGGTGATCCATTTCCAGCCGACGCGCCGCCACTGCCCGGCCTGCGGATGGTCGGGGAGGACGAGGGCGGCCGTGTACAATCCAACCGCCTCGCTGAGCAGGTGGTTGTTGTTCTGGGAGTGGGCATAGACCAGCGTGGGCGGGATTCGCCCGGCATGGATGGCAACCGCCTGTGCCAGGCTGGATTTCCGCTCAGCGGTCGAGTAACCGGATTGCGCAAATACCTGCCCGGCCCACACAAAAGCCATGATCCGCAGGGCGGCTTCCTGCCCGCTCATCCAGTTAGGCCCAAAATACGGCGGATTGGATTCAGTGAAGATTTCGAAATATCGCCAGAATGCTTCGGCATGTTTTTCGTTTCCGGTCAGATGATATGCCCGCCCGAGGGTGAACGCCCAGCCGATTCGGGCCGGCTCCCAGATCCGTTTCACATCACAGGTTGGCAGGTTGGCAGGTTCCGGGATGGCAGGGAGCGGGATTTTGCCAGTTTCGTAGCGCGTCCAGTGCTCCAGTATGCCAGGCAGGGCCAGGTCCAGCACCACTGGCTCCGCGCCGAAGAGGCGGACTTTGCCATTGACGATTTCGTCGGCTTCGGCGAGGAGGGCTTGCAAACCTTCCTGGCTGATCACTTCCAGGACCTGCTCGCGGGGAGGAAGTTGGAAGAGCAGACGAAGGACGGACGACCGACGACCGACGACTGACAATCGTCGTCGATCGTCCGTCACCCGTCTATAATGCCCCGTCATCAACCCAAACCGGTAAAGGGCGTTCAACGCCACCCGGGAAAATCCGAGTTGGGCGATGGCTTTCAGCGCGATGGACAGTCGATCCAGGTTAGCCATGTGTTCCAACGAATTTCTCGATCACAGGCCGGATGGGCGGGCTGAGATCTTCGGGGATGTCAGCGGCCGCGAACCAGCGCCATTCAGTATGTTCGTCATTGAGCCGGATCCCGCCGCCCGGATGCCGGGCCTGGTAAACGATGGTGACATTATGAACTTCATCGCCGTTTGGATAGCGATAGAACAACTCCGGGCCGGAAAACACGCCGAACAACACCATTTCACCGAGTTCCAGTCCCGTCTCTTCGCGGACCTCGCGCCGGGCCGCCGTCTCGACAGTTTCTCCCGGCTCCACGGCTCCGCCCGGCGGCCCCCAGCAGCCGCTGTCGGAGCGCTTCATCAGCAGCAGGCGATCCTGCTCATCCACGATGAGTGTCGCCGCACCGACCATGAGCAGTGGGGCGTGTCCGACGTACTGGCGAAGGGAGGTGAGATAATCCATGCTTATGTTGTTGAATAGCACTTGCCTGATACCAGGTTCTTGAAAGGCAGGAATAATGGTTCAGGCAAGGCATCCCAGGCGAACCAGCCGATTTTCGCCACTTCGTAGTCGGCTGCAACATGGGGTTCGCCGGAGAGATACTCACTTTCCATCCAGATTGTGATGTAATGTTTCCCAAAAGCTTCGAACACATCGTTTGTGATCGCCCTGAAGCGGACATGGGTAATCTCCACACCAGCTTCCTCCCTGACTTCCCGCATGGCGCATTGTTCCGGCGTTTCTCCGAAATCCAGGTGACCGCCGGGCGTGGACCAACTCCCAGCCCCGTGGACATTCTTCCGCCGGATGAGGAGCACTTGATCGCCCTTTCGGATAACGGCTGCCACCCCTACTTTGGGTTCTTTCAGGGATAAGTGTTTAATCATGATGAGGCAGGGATTATCCTTATCCCAGATCTTCGTCATTTCTTCCAGATGACGGAATCCCACAGCTTCATAGAAGGCGCGGGTGCTAGCATAGTTCTCATCCGGGCGCGACGGGCCGAGCGTTTTGACCTGCAAGTATTCGATACCCATTTGGCCGGCATGAACCTCGGCAGTTGCAACCAGTGCCCGCCCAATCCCGCCGCGCTGCGCATCCGGGTGGACAGCCATCACGTGGATTTCCGCCGAAAACGGATTGAGCTGTTTCAGGCTGAGAAAGCCGAGCACCTGTCCATCTGCTTCGGCAAGGAAAGTGGGCAGGTGCTCGATCTCACGTTTGTAATCCAGGATGGCGGCTTCGATCCCGAACCATTCCGGCAGGGAACGGATAATGGGGATGCAATTGGAAGATTGATTGAGCAGGGGGCCTTCGATTATGAAATCCATGTCACATCTTATCCAGTCTTACCCACAGCGGACGAAATCTTGTTCCGGCAATGCATTTATCTAGTGACCCGAGTCAGATGCCCCTCTTCATCGGGCTGGAGAATAGCAAGCGCAGGCATTGGGAAATGTTTTTCATTCGCTGTAATAAAGGTCATTGATCTATAGAGCCCGGTAGCCGCGATGATGGCATCCGCAGTACCCAGGGTGATGCCGCTGGCCTGGTAAAATTGGATCAATCCCCCAGCCGCGTCTGCGATTTCTGCTGAGATGGGGATGGTTTCAAAAGAGTTCAATAATCCGAAAGTGATCTCGCCCTCATGTTTCAGCATACCGCGCACGATCTCAAGGCGTGTGATTGCCGAGATTGACAACGTATTCTCCCTTGCAATCTGCTGTAGCATCTCGCGATAACCGGGGGTTCGGCGCAAGTAGCGGATTAGGATATTCGTGTCCAGTAAATACTCACTCATCCCGATCCCATTCCTTCGACCAATCGCGGGTAAGGGTTTTGCGGCCTTCTTCGATCCAACGGTCTATATCCTCCCCAGTCGCAAGTTCAGGGTGATCCTCATCTTTCCAAGCACCATAGGATTTTTCCAACGCTTCGAGAAGCTTTTGGCGACGCAGAGCTTTCGCAAGTGCCTCCTCCACGAAGCGTGTCCGCTCGCGGGGAGGAATCACGCGGCGCAACTCATCCGCGACGGATTTGGTAAGATATAAATTGAGTCTTTCTCTGATCTCGGCCATAGCGCAATCCTTTTGCACTGTTTGTTTGCACTGTAATTATACATCAACTTGCCCGCCTCCCCGCAAGGATTCCACTGCCGCAAACATGGCCTTCGTCACACCAACCAATTGCTCATATGGGATGGGCGGCTGCCCGCCTTCCCGGATGGCTTTTGCGAAAGTCACCCACTCGTCGTGCCAGCCTTTATCCTGCGCCTTCTTGATCCCCTTGCGCCTGCCATCGTGCACCATTTCCAGCAAGCGGAAATCATCCAGCACAGCAATTCGCCCGCCGCAGAATACTTCCACACGCTCTTTGGGGAAAGACTTGTCACCGTTGGCAAGATAGTTCACCACACCGATGGAGCCATCCGGGAAAGTGAAGGTCATCGAGACATTATCTTCCCGGTATTTGCCCTGGTCCGGGATGGCCACTGCGTTCACGGCAGATGGAGATTGTCCAACCAGGAACGTAATGAAGTCCACGAAATGGCAACCCTCACCGATGATCCGCCCGCCGCCCTGGGCCGGATCCTGCGTCCAGTGGTTGAGGGGAATGTAGCCCGCATTGACGCGGTAATGCGCATAAAGGGGTTCATGACGGGGCGAGATGAAGGCTTGGAGTTGGCGGGCAAGGGGTGCAAAGCGACGATTAAAGCCAGTGAGTAGTAAGCAGTTATTAGTAATTAGTAGCTGATCACTGATAACTGATAACTGTTCACTGCTAATCGCCAGGGGCTTTTCCACAAACACATGCTTCCCGGCTTGCAAGGCTTTCACAACCAGGTCCGCGTGGGAATCGTGACGTGTCAGGATGGCGATGGTGTTGATATCCGGGTTATTCAGGATTTCATCTTCACTTGATGTTGCATAGGCAAACCCGAATTTCTTACCCGAATGCTGGGCATGCAGTCCGCCCGCGGATGCGATGCCAACCAAACGAATATCTGGGATTTTCTTGATGGCAGGTAACAGGGTGGCGTTGGCATATAAGCCCGCACCAAGAACCCCTAACGATACCATGTTGTCACGTTTGAACGTTGGCACGTTGAACCTGATAACCTGTGAACTTTCCAATGTGTCAACTGGATAGGTAAGCAAAATGCCGAGGAAAGCCTGTTTCTTCTTCCCTGTAATGATTTCATACGCGTCCGGAGCTCGTTCGATGGGGAAGCGATGCGTGATGAGTGGCTTGATATTCAATTTACTACTGACCAGCAGATCCACAATTGCTTCGAAGTTGCGACCTTCCGTCCAGCGCACATAGCCGATGGGGTAATCCTGTCCCTTCTCTTCGTACCGGTTGTCATAGCGTCCGGGTCCATATGAGCGGGAGTTGACAAAAGAGAGTTCTTTTTCGTAGTAGATCTTGCGGGGAAAGGTCAACCCGACTGCACCGGTGGCAACGATGCGTGCCCGGTCACGGGCGATGACGGCCGCCAGTTCGACCGGGTCGTTGGAGGCTGTGTCAGCGCAGATGAGCACCACGTCGAAACCGCGGTTGGCCGTGAATGCCTGTGCTGACTCCATAGCCTGGTCGCGGGAGCAGGCCTGAAGTCCGAGGGAGGCGGCGAGGGCGACCCGCAGGGGGTTGGTGTCGATGCCGAGGACGCGGCATCCGGCCGCGGCGGCGATCTGTCCCGCCAATAATCCCAGGAGCCCCAGCCCAATGATGGCTACGTTCTCGCCGATCTGCGGCTCCGCCAGGCGGAAGCCGTGCAGGGCAATTGCGCCCAGGGTGGTGAAGGCGGCCGACTCGAAATCCACAGTATCAGGGAGGGGCGTGAGCAGGCTGCGGGGAACCAGGTTATATTCGGCGTGAACAGCATACCCCCCGCCCGCGCAGGCCACCCGCTGGCCAACCTTGAACCCTTCCATGCCAGGGCCCAGAGCCGTGATGACGCCGGAGGAGGAATATCCCAGCGCCATCGGCTGGTCTAGGCGGTTGAACGCAGTTTTGATGGTGGGGAGAACGCCTTCGCGCTTCATTTTGTCCACCACCTGACGGACAAGGTCCGGGCGGGAGCGGGCTTTGCCAACCAGCGATTTTTCGGCAAACTCGACTAGCATCCGTTCAGTGCCGGCCGAAACGAGCGATGCAGCAACCCGGATGAGCGCCTGCCCGGCCTGAGGGGTGGGGATGGGAACATCCTCGACTGTGGTTTCACCGCTTCTCATATTCTGAAGGAGTTGTTTCATAGTTCAACTATTCTTTGAAGGATTGATAGGCTGGAAGGGGGATATATCTCTTCCAAGTGCTGTGCGAGAGTATACCGCAAGTTCCCTGCCAAGATAGACTCCAAACAAGGTAGAATAATGAGGTATGAGGTTGGTATGACCATGACACTCAGCCGCACCAAGATGATCATCCCCGAGCGCCGCCCGGAAATCTTGACGCGGCAGCGGTTGATCAGCACCTTGTATGAAGTGTTGGAGAAGCAACTGGCGCTTGTTGTCGCCCCGGCAGGGTATGGGAAAACATCTTTGCTGGTAGATTTTGCTTACCAATCTGATATGCCCGTCTGCTGGTTATCGTTGGATACTCTGGATCGGGATCCGCAAAGGTTCCTGGCTTATTTTGTCTCGGCGATTGCGCAACGTTTTCCTCAATTTGGGAATGAATCGCTCTCAGCGCTCAATCGATTGCCCTCCCTGGTACAGGGGATGGAGCGATTCATGATCATCCTGATCAATGAAATTTACGATCGCATCGATGAGTATTTTGCCCTGATTTTGGATGACTACCACTTCGTCGATACGGTTCCAGAGATCCGCGAATTCATTGGTTCATTCGTGCAGCAGGTCAGTGAGAACTGCCATATAGTGTTGGCATCCCGTCGCCTCCCGGTCCTGGCAGATATGACCCTTTTGGTCGCGCGTGAGCAGGTGGGGGGGTTCGATCTGGAAAAGTTGACATTCTCTTCTGATGAAATCCGCGCCCTCTTCGAAAAGAATTACAAAGTCAAGTTGTCGAACGAGGAAGTAGATGATCTATGCATCCAGACCGAAGGCTGGATCACGGGGTTGCATCTTTCCCAGAACAAGACTGCTCGCAGTGTTCCAGGTCTCGGGGCAGCTGCCCGCATGACAGGCATTGGACTGGCAGAATATTTCGACCAGCAGGTCCTTTCCCAACAGCCGACTGAAATCCGCACCTTCCTGCTCCAAACATCCTACCTGGATGAATTCGATGCCGAGCTTTGCGAGGCTGTCCTTGGTGTTGGCAGCTGGCAACGGCTGATGGATACTGTAATTGCCAACAACTTATTCGTCCAGCCAGTCGGCAAGCGGGCGAAATGGATACGCTACCACCACCTTTTCCAGGAATTCCTGCAAACCCGCCTGAAAGAGGAAGATCCCATCCAGGCCCGTCAAATCTTGGGACGTTTGAGTGAGGTTTGTGAAGAACGCAAAGAATGGGAAAAGGCCCACCACATATACAGCCAGTTCGGCGATCAGGCAGCCCTGGCCAGCCTTGTAGAACGCGCCGGAACGTTTATGATCCAGCAAGGCCGCTTCATTACGCTGGATAGCTGGCTTGGTTCCATCCCCGATAGACTTGTGGATGAATCTCCCGGCTTGCTTTCGCTGAAAGGTGTTATCGCGGCATCCAAAGGAATGGCACACCAGGGCTTGGAATACGTCGACCGGGCGGTGGAAGGTTTCAGAACAAAACAGGATCGTAATGGCATGGCCTTTGCATTGTTCCGGAGGTCATGGATCTATCGCCTGCTTGGAGATTATTCAGCCTCCATTTCGGATGCTGATGAAGTGATACGATTGTGTGGGGATGATGCAACCCTTGATATTGCATGGGCAGAGGCACTACGAATGAAAGGGTTCGGATTGTTCCGTCTTGGCCAGGCAAAACAGGCGCTTCCCTATCTAGAGCATTCGTTGCTAATTTTTCGAAAACTTGAGGATAGAGAGAGTACAGCATTGCTTCAAATGGAGTTGGGTGTTGCACATCGTTCGATTGGTGAAAACGAAATTGCAAAAGAACTCTATCAGAATGCATTAGCGATCTGGGAAGATAGCGGTGATCTTGTGTCTCAGGCGGATGTTCTTAACAACCTGGGTGTTTTATATCATACCAATGGTGACTATGAAAAGGCGGTCCAGGCTTTTGAGCAGGGCCTGGTGTGCACACGCCGTTCCGGTCATGTGCGTCTCGAAGCCTTGATACTTGCCAGCCTTGGTGACCTGTACGTAGAATTGGGTGATTACGAGATGGCAACACAGGCGTATGAACAAGCAGAAAGGATCGCCTACCAGATCGATTATCGTTTTTTGTCGAATTACCTTGCTGTGTCACTGGCGAGTGTAGTCCGATTGAGAGAAGATTTCAGCAAAGCGCGCCTCCTATTGAACGATGCAAGAACTCGGGTGGAAGAGAGTAAATCCACTTATGAGCAAGGACTCTATCGCCTGGAATCTGGCAAGCTATACCTCGCTACTGGTAACTCGCAGCTGGCTATTCAAGATCTGAAAATCGCTGTAGATGATTTCAGTCAGGGCGGTTTGATGAAAGAGGTAGGGTGGAGCCGGTTATGGCTCGCGGCCGCATACAGCCAGCAGAACGATTTGGATTCGGCACGCGTGGAAGTTTCCAAGGCGGTAAACGCAGAAACCCTGAGCCGGATTGCATATCCTCTGAGCCTGGCAGTATACCAATCTCGCAACCAGCTTACGAAATTGTTGGTAGACCCACAAGTCGGTTCTACATTGGTAGATTTATTGCATCGGGTAGAGGAGGTCGAATCGCACCTCCCAAAACTTCGAAAGCATTTGAGGCAACAGGCCAGTACCATCCCTGTTTCTTCACCCCGGCTCATCATCCGCGGCCTGGGGAAGGGGGCCGTTCGTGTCAATGGCAAGCTGGTTACCTCTTCCCAGTGGAAGACACATTCTGTGCGCGAGTTGTTTTATTATCTTCTTACTGTTACTCATCCCGTAACCAAGGATGAGATCGGGAATGTATTTTGGCCGGAACTTACACCTCAGCAATTGAAAACACGCTTCAAGAATGAGATCTATCGCTTGCGTCGCGCACTTGGCCAGGATACCATTCTTTTCGATGGTGAGTTCTATTATTTCAATAAAAATTTGGATTATGAATATGATGTGGAAATATTCAAATCCGCTTTGGAAAATGCACGTGTCAGCCAGACCGTCGATGAAAAGATCACTTTTTACCAAGCAGCAGTGAATGCTGTCCATGGATTATTCTTGGAAGATATGGGCGCGATCTGGGTCATGACTGAAAGGGAGCACCTCAACCAAGAGTATTTATCCTCGTTACTGTCTCTGTCAAAACTCTATCTGGCTAAAGGCCAGGAACAAAAGGCCATCCAGGCTTGCCAGCAGATGCTCATCCGGGATGCTTGTTACGAAGATGCATATCGCTTGATGATGCAGATATATGCTTCCTTGGGGGATCGCCCAGCGATCGTACGGCAATACCAAGCCTGTAAAGCAGCATTGAAAAATAAGTGGGGTATCTTGCCATCCCCAAAAACGGAGGAATTGTTCCGCCAGCTTACGGAATAAGAATCATGGGCATAGTGGGAATGTTAGCTTATGGGATAGGGAACGAGTAGAAAATAAGGCCTTAATGGGGGAAAAAAGCGATTTTGAGGTCACTTTTGAAGCCACCTTTGAAGCCTGCTTTTGTGTAACATATGTCGATAATCCTTACACAAAAGAGGTGAAACATGAAAAACGCTTTGACCCAATTGGCTTTGAGTGTTCAGAAAATTGATCGCCGCCACATTCAATTCGTCCTTGCCTTGCTGACACTGGTCATGCTGGTCTTGGGCGCTGGCGCTCCGGAAGATGGAGGACATGTCGGGCATTGATCCTGCTGGCATCCATCCTGGCAGGTGGTCTGGCTGGCTTCTTCTATGCCCGTTGGCAGAAACATAGCTGGAGCATACCCTCCTTCCGTTATTTGTGGTTGATCTTCATTGCGTTCCTGCCGCAGTTCTTTGCCTTTTACCTGCCAGCCACCCGAATCTGGTATTCCGATAGTTTGGCGGCTCTCAGCCTGGTAAGTTCACAAATCCTGATATTGATTTTCTGCTGGCTCAACCGTCGCCTGGCCGGGATATGGATCCTGGCTTTTGGCACAGCATTAAATCTACTTGTCATTGTGGCAAACGATGGGTTTATGCCTATCAGTCCAGGAACCGCCGGCCACTTAGTTGCGCAAGATACACTACAGACTATTCAGGAAGGTGGTCGCTTCGGGTACGGAAAAGATATTCTGCTCTTGCCAGAAAACACTTCACTGGTTTGGCTTTCGGATCGGTTCCTGTTACCGGGGTGGTGTCCTTATCAAGTCGCCTTTAGTGGTGGCGATATACTGATCGCTGCAGGGATGTTTTGGCTGATGCTGACGCAAGGACAACCACTAAAGGCTAAGTAGAAGTACAGGAAAGGAGAATCATCGATGATTACAAAGACACAAGTACAGCCACTCTCTATTATTTTGCCAACAGTCAAGGGCATTGGCTGTGAACTCAACCGTCTGCTGGCCGCTGCTGTGGTGAACGATCGGTTTCAAAAACTGTTACTGGATCATCCGGAGAAGGCACTACAAGAAGGCTATCAGGGCGAGTCATTTTTCCTTACGCAACAGGAATATGACCTGGTGCTTTCCATTCGGGCGTGTACATTGAAGGAATTTGCTATTCAGTTGAAGCAAACCCTTGACAGTCATCATCAATACTCAATTGCAAACATATCTGTCTGACACCATCGATACATGCTCACCCGATGTCGCGGGGGTAGGGACACGGTGAACCCAAGGTTCACCGTGCCCCGCGCTTTGTGATGACGGTTAACATCAAATATGTTCAATAACATAGAGGAACAACTTCACAAGATCACGATGGGAGGAGGGGAGCAATCTGATTCCAGTTTGGAAGTTGGCGAAGACAGGATCGAACTGGAAGCCATTTTCCAGGCATTTTCTGATATGTTGTTTCGGATGGATCTGGATGGCAAGATTCTGGGCTATAAGGCGGGTAAGGCCTCTCTGTTATACACATCGCCAGAACAGTTTCTAGGCAAGCGCATACAGGACGTGCTGCCGGATGATGTGGGCAAACAATGCAGCCAAGCGTTGGATCGGGTTATCCAAACCGGCGAGGTGGCTTATGTTAAATACAAGATTGGCTTGCCGGATGGTGATCGATGGTTCGATGCCCGGATGGTGAAAGCCGGGAAACAAAGAATTGTTGCCATCATCCGGGATATCACGGATCATGTTCAAAATCAGAACCGCATCCATACCCAACTCGATCGTCTGGCTGCACTGCGTGCCATTGATGCTGTCATCACATCAAGCTTTGACTTGAACTTGACACTTTCTGTCCTCTTGAGGCAGGTTATCAAGCATCTGAATGTCGATGCTGCTGATGTGCTGTTGTTCAACCCGGACAGGCGTTCGCTCGAACGTGTCGTTGGGTTTGGTTTTCAGGCAAACAAACCGCAAAAGAATGCCCTTCCCATCGGTCAGGGTTATGCTGGTCTGGCTGCGCTCAGGCGGGAAACAATCCGGGTTCTAGATCTGAAGAACAGGAATGAATTGGATGTAATCCAACCCTCTCACTTTTCCGGTGAAGATTTCGTTAGTTATTATGCGGTTCCACTGATCGCTAAGGGTCATGTCAAGGGTGTCCTGGAAATATTCAATCGCATTCCCCTGGTGCCGGATGACGAATGGAGTGATTTGCTGGCCATGATGGCTGGTCAGGCTGCCATTGCCATTGACAGTGCAGATCTTTTCCGTGATTTGCAGCGCAGCCATAATGATTTGATAATCGCATATGATGCCACAATCGAGGGGTGGTCGCGGGCCTTGGATCTGCACAACCAGAAGAACGAGGGACATACCCGTCGTGTGGTTGAATTGACAGAGCGTCTGGCGCGCCGGATGGGTATCAGCGAAGAAGATATCCTCCACATCCGGCGGGGGGCGATGCTCCACGATATTGGCAAAATGGGGGTTCCGGATCGTATCCTGAGCAAGGATGAGCCGTTGACAGATGATGAATGGGCTGTCATGCGCATGCACCCTCAGTATGCCAAAGAGATGCTTTCCCCAATCGCCTACTTGCGCCCTGCTCTGGCCATTCCTTACAGCCATCATGAGCGCTGGGATGGCAC
>JBFYSM010000412.1:0-11739 GCA_041301605.1 Chloroflexota bacterium
CCCCGCATGATTTGTTCACGTATGGGGGCCAATTTACCGAGCATGCCTTCGGCTTCCAGCCACTCGTAATCCGGCTCTTCGTTATCCAGCAAAAACTCCAAGATACAGTAGCTGCCTTCCGACTCAATCGCGAGAAAGTCTTCCCGGCAGTAGGGCTGGATGGCCTGTTGATCAATGACCGATTTCGGGAAGCGGAACAAGAGTCTGCGCGTGCCCCAGTTCGCCATGTAGAGATGCGCATCGAAGTATTGCAGCAGTACCTGACGCGGGTCGTGCTTGAAATCTCCCCACGAGTAGGTGACAATCGCCTGAGTGGATGTGACCGTTTCCATGTGGCTGGAAAGCCCGGAAACAGCATCCAGCTCCCTGGGGCTGAGCGGGCGGTCAATCGTTTGCCATTCGTAATATTGGTATTCGCTCACGGGTCAACTCGCATGGAAACGTACGATGAGAGCATGAACACGTTCATAAGCATCGCGCTGCACAATTGCGCGTTCTTCTGATGTAATTATGTCATCAAAGTTGGCAATATGGGAAGGACCGACGTGCTCTGGGGATGCAAATTTCTCGGCAATATTGGTGGCCAGGGCTTCTTGAACCAGCTTATTCGTCAGGTGCGGTTTAAATTCTTCGACCAATTTTTCAATTCCACCCGGGTAGTAGCGGATGCAGTAATATATATCCCATGCGTCCTTTTCCATCAACCGTGAAGCCAGGGCCATTGATTTCATCACCAGAAATGGCACAATGGAGGCCACACGAAGTGTGGCTGAATCCCTGGCACCTCCTGGTAACGTGCCACTGATGTATATCTCGGTTGCCAGCGAGAGCGCCAGTTCGCAGCCGCGTGCTTTACGCGGGCGCATATCTTGAACACGCTGGGTTCGGTGTCCGCGCGCTGTCCCGGAATATTCGCCGGCCAAAAAGTATACTTCCACTTCAATCTGGTGCCCATCAATCACTCCTGTGCGGAAAAAGATAAAGGGCTGTCCTGACTGGCGATAACCGTGAGAGAGTAAAAGCTGCAATATCGTCTTATAACCCACTTCGTGCAGGGTACGGTGATTGAGAGCCACATCCACATCCAGGCTGCCAATATGCGCACGCTGAGCATTTTCAATCAATAACTCAGGTACCCAACCACCGACAATCACCATGTCATTCTGGTATTCGCCCAAAACACGTGATAATTCGAGCATGACACGGCGCGCGGCTTCCACGGCCTCGGAAGTGTAATCAGTCCGTTTGGCTACCATGATTTTTCCAGTTCCTTGCGCACAGCGTCAGCAGCCTCTTGGCCACGCCCACGTAAATTTTGTAAATCCAAATAAACCTGAACCCAACTGGCAATTCGCACGCCATCCACGTTTTTGGCACCATAGAGAACACCATCATCGTAGGGGATCAACAAACCAATGTTTGCGCCACTGTTGACTGGTTTCCAACCTAACGCCGCTACCAGTGGCTCAAGCTCCCCGCTTGCATAAGCCAACATGCGCTGATAACGCACCATTGGCGCTATGCGGCTGGCTGCTGAGAATCCAGTCAGCGCATAAGAAAAACCAAGCCGATCACAGGCTTCGCTGAATTGATATTCCGCCTCGGTCACATCTGCCAGTGTGTAATACTCAATCAACCTGTTACGGCGAAAATCGAATCGATTCGCCCATTCATCAAGCAAAGCAGATGGATTGCTCAAGAGCATGCCAGCGGAATCGGTTTTCAACCACTCGCGATCAGCCAGCAGTTTCTTCACATTGGCAACCTGCCCCAGGCTGACTTGCGCGGCTTGCGCCAGTTCCTGGGTTTTCCACCTTCGCAGGGGATCCGCGATCAAAACGCGCAAGATCCGCTCAGCTTTGGGCGAATAAAGGGAACGCAGGTCACGCTTTTCACTAAACAGATTGGGGAAGCCTTCTTTTTGGATGTAGACTGCACCAAATGACAGATAGCAATTCCCCGCCAGGTCAAAATACCCAATGCCCGCCTCCCGGCAAATCGACGCGGCTTGCGGCGAAATGTAGGGGGCATTAAAAACTCCGTAAGAATCTGGCATTTCCTGCAGAGCTTCCTTCAGTTCATAGACAGCCAGCCGCGCCAATCGAGGTTGGCCACTATTTTGGAATTGTACCAACAGCTTGAACGAACGACCTTGCGCCAGAAAGTCCGCAGTAATCCTCGGCGAATCCGGATTTGACTGAATTGAAATAACTTCCAGGAAGGGGATTTGTTTCAAGCAGTCTTGTAGCGCCCGGATAATATCCGTTTGGTTTATTTTCATTGTAAGTGACCCTTTCAGCATTTGCTGAAAACAATTATATCAATGAAAACAGATCAGTCAACTGAAATATATTGCAATCACCGGGCATTATCATCATTCCAACACCCTCTCATCGTACAACACTCGTATATAACCTGGCCCCTTGCGGGCACAAGAACATATAGACCATATTTTCCATATGGTACATTCTTGTAAAAAACGCTCTTTGACAAGAGCGTTTTTTGTCTTTGGGTCTCATTTCTTTTTTACAAGACGATCCGCTTGAGCACTTCTTTTAAATCCTGGTCTTGCAGATACTCGATTGGAAACTGGTTCTCTAACATTAAATATGTGAATCCGTGAACCAGACTCCAAAGCTTGATGGCAATATTTTCCACTCTGCCTTCCGGCAATTGCCCTTTGCTTTGACAAAAAGCAATGATCTCCTCAAAAAGTGCAATACTCTTCTGGGAGATAGCAACAAATTCGGGATGAGCCCTTTCTTCTTCAAGCGCGCCGGAAAACATCAATTTAAATTTTGCCGGATTGGCCAGCCCAAATTGCAGATAAGCCCAGGCAATATCAAAGATGATATCCGAGGATTGGGTCTTGGATTTTTCGAACGTATCCAGCAAGAGTTGATGCAAATGCTCATGCCCGGCGGTAGAGATTCCAGCGAGGAGTCCCTGTTTATCAGAGAAATGGTTATACGGGGCGGTATGGCTTACGCCTACCCTCCCGGCCACATTCCGCAAGCTTAACCCTTCTATCCCCTTTTCGGAGAGGATGTCCAGCCCTGCTGTAATAAGGGCTTCCTTCAGGTTCCCGTGATGATAAGTATTGGACGGCATATAATGATTATATCACAATGTTGACAGCGTTAACATTGTGGACTATAATATTGACGGTGTAAACATCGAGGTTCACCAACGACCAGTTGAGGCGCTTCATGCCTGTTCCCCGCCTGAAACAACGGAAGGAAACGCCATGCAAAACGAACAGCACCAACCCTCTCAACTTCCAATCACATCGCGGGAACGTGTACTCAAGACGCTTCGTCACGTAGAACCCGACCGCCTGCCCATAGACCTGGGGGGCATGGCTTCAACGGGCATCATGGCGATCGCGTACGAACGGCTCAAAGAGCATCTGGGAATCACGAGCGGGGAGATTCGCGTTTTTGACATGGGACAGCAACTGGCGGAAGTGGAGCCGGAAGTGTTATCCCGCTTTGGAGTGGATGTCATCTCGCTGGGAAATTCATTTGGCGAAGCACCTGAATCCTGGAAACCGTGGAAACTGCCCAACGGCGTGGACTGCAAAATCCCCGCCGGCGTTGACCTGCGCCCCGATGAGGAAAACGGCGGTTGGTTGATCTGGGAATACGGCATCCCCATGCAGCGGATGTCACCCGGCAGTTTGTACTTCTCCGAAGCCATTCACCCGCTGGCAGGGTTGACCACCCCGGAAGAGTTGCAATACGTCCCGAGACCCGTCATCAGCGATGATGAGTTGAAGTTCCTTGAGATGCGCGCCAAAGCCCTGTATGAGACTACCGATCTTGCCGTCATGGCGAATTTCGGCGGGAATATTTTGGAGACGGGCAACAGCCTGCGCGGTTTTACCCGGTTTATGATGGATCTGGCAAAGGGCGGGGCGTTCACGGAAGACCTGATCGGTGGGATTGTCGAAACCCAACTCAAGAATTTATCCCTGTTCCTGCAAGCGGTTGGCAATTACGTCCAGATCATCCAATTTGGGGATGACCTGGGGATGCAAGACCGGCCGATCATGTCCAGGAGCATGTACCAGAAAACCATTTTTCCCGGACACCAACAACTGTTCCAGTATGTTCATCAGAACTCCGACTGCGCCGTTTTCCTGCATTCGTGCGGCAGTATCCGCCCCCTGATCCCTGACCTGATCGCAGCGGGCGTAGATATTCTCAACCCGGTGCAAACCGGCGCGAAGGATATGGATCCCAGGCAGTTGAAGGAAGAGTTTGGGAAACAGATCACATTCTGGGGCGGCGGCTGCGACACCCAGCACGTGCTCCCGTTTGCCACGCCGGATGAAGTGGCCAGGCACGTCCGGGAGCAGATCGAGATCTTCGCGCCCGGCGGTGGGTTCGTGTTCAACCAGATCCACAATATCCAGGCGGATATCGCGCCGGAAAACATTGTTGCCATGTTCGATGCGGCATTGAAGTTTCGCTATCCAGCCTGAAGAACAAGAGCGAAATGTCAAATCACAGAGAACGGGCAAGAACCATCGTTGCTTCGATGACCCTGAGGGAGAAAGTGTCCCAGATGGTTCATCAAGCCCGCCGGATTTCACGTCTGGACATCCCCGCCTATAACTGGTGGAACGAGTGCTTGCATGGAGTCGGGCGGGCGGGGATCGCCACCGTTTTTCCCCAGCCCATCGGTATGGCAGCCATGTTCGATGAACCGTTCTTGAAAGAGATCGCGTCTGCGATTTCTGACGAGGTTCGGGCGAAATACAACGAAGCGATCGGTTGGAATGGCCCGGGATCCAAACTTCTCAAGGCGGTGCCGGATGCCGTCGGCGGGTGGTTCCTGGCGCAAAAATACTGGTATCGCGGATTGACCTGCTGGAGCCCCAATATCAACATTTTCAGAGATCCGCGCTGGGGACGCGGGCATGAAACCTATGGCGAAGACCCGTTCCTGACCGGCCGCCTGGGCGTTGCCTTCGTGCAGGGACTCCAGGGCGATCACCCTGACTACCTGAAAGTGGCGGCAACACCCAAGCATTTTGCTGTTCACAGCGGGCCAGAAAAGAAACGGCATGGTTTCAATGCCATCGTAAACCAAAAAGATTTATATGAAACGTATTTTCCGGCGTTCAAGGCTTGCGTTCAGGAAGGTAAGGCGGCATCCGTGATGTCTGCCTACAATGCAGTTAATGGGGAACCATGTTCGGCCAGTGTTGAATTGCTTCAGAAGATTTTGCGGGAAGAATGGGGATTTGACGGTTATGTGGTCTCGGACTGCGGCGCAATCCACGACATTCACACGCACCATAAAAAGGCAAAAAACTACCGCGCCGCAGCAGTCCTGGCGGTGAATGCCGGATGCGATTTGAATTGCGGTGGCACTTTCAAATTCTTAAAAAGCGCTGTTTCCAAAGGATTGGTAACCGAGGGAATTCTCGACCGGTCTGTGCAGCGTCTCTTTGAAACCCGTATTCGTCTGGGAATGTTTGATCCTCCTGAAAAAGTACCTTACAACTCCATCGGCCCCGAGGTGATAGACAGCCCTGCGCACCGCTCCCTGGCATTGGAAGCGGCCAGACGATCCATGGTGCTTTTAAAGAATAACGGTCTGCTTCCCCTGAACAAGGGACTCAAAAAACTGGCAGCGATCGGTCCCAATGCCGATTCTTTAGCAGTATTGTTGGGTAACTATAACGGCACACCTTCCGCCTATACAACGGCTCTGGATGGAATCAGAAATCATTATGCTGGAGAGACGGTTTATACCAAAGGTTGTCATCTCACCCGTGATAACCGAAAGGGATTTGCCGAGGCCGAACGAATTGCGAAAGCTGCGGATGCCGTCATCCTCTGCCTGGGGCTCTCACCGGAAATCGAAGGGGAGCAGGGGGATGCTTTCAACTCCGCAGCATCGGGCGACAGACTGAGTCTGAAACTGCCGGGTGCACAGGAAGAACTGCTTGAGCTTCTCTCGCAAACAGGCAAACCACTGATCGTTGCGCTTTTTGCCGGGAGCCCGCTGGACCTCAGGAAGGTGGATCAACTGGCGAATGCCGTGATCCAGGTCTGGTACCCGGGGCAGGATGGCGGTCAGGCGCTGGCCGGGATCCTGTTCGGGGATTTCAACCCGTCCGGGCGGCTGCCGGTCACTTTTGTCCGCTCCGATGAGGACCTGCCGCCATTTGAAGACTATTCCATGAAGGGACGCTCGTACCGGTATCTGGAGAACCCGCCCCTTTATCCGTTTGGGTTTGGGCTGAGCTACACATCGTTTGAATATTCAGACTTTACACTTGACGATGACAAAGATGGGGTCAGCGCATCAGTCTTGGTGGAAAATACAGGGGCGCGAGCGGGAGGCGAAGTCGTTCAGTTCTACCTGAAACGACATGGCGCGCCCATTCCGGTTCCCCATTTTCAACTTTGTGGATTCAAACGCATTGAACTTGCCCCCGGCCAATCGGAACAGGTAACCGTCGAAATCCCGCTTTCGATGCTGGAGATGGTAGGCGAAGATGGCATCAGTCGCCGCGAACCCGGACGGTTTACTTTCTATGCCGGCGGGCAGCAGCCTGATCAACGCAGCGCAGAGTTGACCGGGAAAAAGGTATTGGCAAGAGAATATCATCTCCCATAAACAGGGAAATCATCCCGTGAAAATCACCCACCTGAAAATAAACCATGTCCGAAGCCCGCTGGGATTCGCGCTCGATGTCTCGATATTTTCATGGATTGTGGAATTCAGGAAACCTATCTGACAAAACTTTGAGCCCGGGAAATAAAAGGAGAAACGAATGAACGAGACAAATAATTACTACAACCTGAAAAGAAAGATCCTCATCAACCTGATCTCCGGCGGAACAGCCCTACTCACGGTGGTTGTTACCAGTTCATTCATGAAATTCTATACCGATATGGTGGGTTTGAGCCCGGCCATTTATGGGGTTGTGTTCCTTGTCTTCAGTATCTGGAACGGCATCAACGATCCCATCATTGGCTACTGGGCAGATAAACGGCCCTTCTTGACAGGCCGGGGAAAATATCTTCCCCTGATCCGCTGGTCGATCCCGATCATCGGCATTTCAGTCATTGCCCTTTTATTCGCCTCCCCGGGTTGGAATGAGATCGTAACCGCAGCCTATCTCTTGATCCTCCTGGTCATCTACGAGGGCGCCAATACCCTTTTAGGTGTCAGTTTCATGGCTTTTACGGTGAACACATTTCTGAGCACGACTGAGCGCACCCAGGTGCAGGTGATCGCCAGTTATGTCAACATGATCCCGGTTTTTCTGGGCGGTATGATCCCGGTATGGTTCCTGACGGGTGAATTCAGCCGCTTGACCGTGGCAGGGATCTTCTCCGGCGCGTTTCTTTTCGGGCTCCTGCTGATCTGGATCGGTTCACGGTTTATCCGGGAAGATGAGATTTTCTACAAGAACTTGGAGGTTACCCAGGGTCTCAAAGAATTACTTTCGCTCGCAAAAGAGCTGTTCAAGGATAAAACCTTTGCCCTTTTCATATTCGCCTTTCTCTTCATTCAGGCAGGCACAGGGAATTATTTCTCCGGTTACCTTTATTACATGGACAATGTCCTGGAAGTTTCCGGATTGCAAGCCACGATTCCCGATGTTCTCACCGGTGTCGGGCAAATGCTGCTTTTCCCTTTCATTATCATGATGGTGAAGAAATTTGGAGCCAGGGATGTTTTATGGAAAGGACTCCTGGTCGCGTTCGCGGGGCATCTTGTGCTGACATTGCCGATCAATTATTGGATCGCTGCCGGGACCTACATTGTGATTCTATTGGGATACGGGTTTGGTTCTGCCATCAACCCGGCAATGATCGGCTTGGCGGTTGATCATATCGAGCTAAAAACCGGAAAACGTCAACCGGGCGTGGTAAGAGGCATCATCGCCATCCTGATGCTGCCTGCTGCCAGTATGCAGCCGCTGATCTTGAGCGTACTGCTCAGCGCAGCGGGATATATCGGTGATACCAAGCACCAAACCGCCGAGGTGGTCCAGGCGATCCGATACGGTACTGGAATTATTCCAGCGGTGATCATCATCATTGGCATCATCCTGTTAGCCATGGTGCCGATCAACCACAAGCGCGAATTGGAAATCCAGGCTGCCATGGAGGCCAAACATGGCAAGAAACTGGAACAGGCTTAAAAAATTCCGCGGAGATTGAATGCAGACAATCCATGTCGTCTCGCACACCCACTGGGACCGAGAGTGGTACCTGACCTTCCAGCAGTTCCGGCTGAAACTTGTCCATCTCATCGATAAACTGCTCGATATCCTCGACACCGACGCCAACTTCAAATACTTCATGCTCGACGGGCAAACCATCGTGCTGGACGATTATCTGCACATGCGTCCCGAGAACGAAGAGAGATTGCGACGCTATGTTCAGGACGGTCGCATCCTGATTGGACCCTGGCACATCCTGCCCGACATGTTCCTTGTCAGCCCCGAAGCACACATCCGCAACCTGCTGCAAGGGGCGCGCACGGCACGCCAGTTCGGACCGAAAATGCCCATCGGCTACATCCCCGATCCCTTCGGACATCCGGGGCAGATCCCCCAGATCCTGAAAGGGTTTGGCATCGAGGCGGCCGCCTTATGGCGCGGACTGAGCGACCAGCCCCCCGAACTGTGGTGGGAATCACCGGACGGCTCGAAGATCCTGCTGGCATACCTGCGCGACAGTTACAGCAATGGCGCCAACCTATCCGTTCATAATCCCGAGTTATTTTCGCAACAAATAGCGATTGCGGGTGATTCTCCCGCAGCCCATTCTTCAGTGGATGACCATCTAGTCATGCTGGGCACCGACCACATGGAGCCGTTGCCAAATACCTCGGCGGCGATCTCCTACGCCAACGAGCATCTGCCTGGCAGGCAGGTGGTCCATTCCACCCTCCCAGACTACATCCAGAGTGTCAAAGCGCAAATCTCCAAATTGGAACAAGCCATCCCCACCATCCAGGGTGAATTGCGAGCCTGCAGCCGTTCCCCTTTGCTTCCCGGCGTGCTGTCCACGCGCTTGTGGATCAAACAGCGCAATCATGCCAGCCAGACCCTGCTGGAAAAATGGGCGGAACCCTTCGGCGTTTTTGCCGAACATATGATCACAGCCGAAGCAAAGCTGGCATCGCCCGAGGCAACTGCCTCCGACCGCATCCGGAACGTCGCGCCGATCCTCCGCCAGGCGTGGCGGCTTTTGATGGAAAACCACCCGCACGATTCCATCTGCGGGTGTTCCATCGACCAGGTTCATGATGAAATGAGGCCGCGTTTCGACCAGGCTGACCAGATCGCGGAAGAGATCATCCGCCAATCACTGCAGGCGCTCTCCCGTGCGGTGGATACCCGATCCGGTGACGCGTTCTCGGCGATTGTGCTTTTCAACCCTCTCGAGCACGCACACTGTGGTCCCGTGGAGATCGCCCTCAGAGTTCCCGAAGAGATCGCCGCCTATGAACTCATCGATACGAACAGGAACGTGATCCCCCACGAGTTCATCGGATCGAGCAACGCTGTGCTGGCGAATGTCCTGCTGAGAAAGGATGAACTGCGTGACACCATCGGCGCGATCAACGAGGGCCGCGTTGCCGGGGCGGCGATCCTGAGCGTAAAAGTATCCCGCCAGGGAGCCACCGCCACGATCGATGCAATTCTGGACAACAAGGGGCAGCCCAACATCCCGGAATGGCAGCAGGCGGAAGCTGACATCGCCAGGTACGAAGCCGATCCAGGCGTTACGCACTTTCACGTGCTCGCCCACTCCCTGCGGGCCTCAAGAATACGCTTCATCAGCCCCAATATTCCAACGCTGGGGTGGCGCACGCTCTGGGTGCGCGCGGTCGCAGCCTCCCGGGAATCCCCAGCGGCAGAGGTCAGCCCGTTATTGAAACCATTCCTGCCCCTGGCATTGCGCTTTGCCGAATCGGATCTCGGCGGGAAATTGCTCGCCCGATTGGATGGAGGCGATGAAAAGAAGCCGCCGTTCGTCATCGAAAATGAGTTCTTCCGGGTCGAAGCGGCCCGGGCGGATGGCACGCTGAAGATAACCCACAAGGCCACCAATAACGTCTTTACCGGTCTCAACCGATTTGTGGATGGCGGGGATGCCGGAGACGAGTATAACTATTCCCCACCCCGGGCAGATTCCTTCCACTCCCCCAAAGTGGTCTCCTTGAAGGTCTTCCGCCACGGGCTGATCCCCTCCCTTGAAATCGGATACGAACTAAAAGTCCCTGTGCAGTTGTCGACAAACAGGCACAGCCGTTCCAAAAAGACGGTGAACATTCCTGTTCTCAGCCGGATTTCTTTATCCCCCGGCGTTCCACGGATCGACATCCACACAGAGATTGAAAACCTGGCCAAGGACCACCGCCTGCGGGTGCATTTCCCGGCGCCTTTCCCCGTGCAGGAGGCAGATCATGACGGTCATTTCGAGGTGGTGCGAAGGTCACTCGGCGTGCCGGAGAAGGGTGAGCATTGGGTCGAAGACCCGCGCCCCGAAGTGCCGCAGCGCGCATTCACGGATATCTCTAATGGGGAAATCGGGTTGATGATCGCCAATCGCGGCCTGCCGGAAGTGGAAGCGGTCAAAGGGAATGACAACACTCGGACCGAGATCGCCCTGACGCTTTTGCGCTGCGTGGGCTGGCTCTCACGGGACGATATGCCCGTGCGTCAGGGACACGCCGGTCCCGCCTTCGAGACGCCCGAAGGGCAGCTGCTGGGAAAGTGGGAGTTCGACTATGCCATCATCCCGCACAGCGGGGACTGGCGGGAATCCTGCCGGCAGGCATTTGCCTTTCAAACGAATCTGCGCGCCGCCGAAACCGGCCTCCATGCCGGTGAGATTCCCGACCAGGGATCTTTCATTTCATCTTCGCCTGATGCATTTATCATCAGCGCCGTCAAAGCAGCCGAAAACAGGAAAGGCTGGCTCGTACGCGGCTACAACATCTCATCAGGAACGATCCAGCTTCGATTAAGGCCGCTGCGCCGATTTGCGCAGGCCGCGCTGGTCAATCTGGCAGAGGAAACCAAATCACCTCTGAATACAGGGGATGATGGTAGCATATCTCTTTCTGTTGCCGGGCATACAGTGATCAGCGTGATGTTTACCGATTAGTTCTGCCAGACGGGCGCGTCTTTGAAAAGCACCAAGGCGCAAGAGGATACTGCTTCCTGGAATATTTTTGAAAACAAAACGTACTATAGCATACCCCTCTCGACTTTGTATTATCCGTATATACAGTATCCCCTTGGGGGCACACAGAAATCCGCCCTCGAAGGCGGATTTTAATTTTCTGAGACTTTTCCCATCACATCCTGGCAGAATTAATCGTGATCATGAGCCTGATTGCATCTGGATATCGTATGCAAAGCCAGAGAATACTGTCAGGATAAGTACGGAAGAAGGCCAAATCAGGCCAGGACGGGAACATGACCCCGCGCGGAGCCACGCTGCCTTGAAGCATTTCACCGATCCCGTGCTCGATTCCGGCCGGCGCCCAGATGGCGCCGAATGTTGAAGCGAATACTCCAGTTGCGTTTTTCATGTCTCATCCTTTATTATCGTGACATAACAGGTTGTAACTTTTGGGCCAGGCTGCTCGCCCGGTCGCGGATTGCCGCCCAATCCCGCACATCGCTGGCCGGCTTGCCATGCATGGGGCTGGCGGGCAGGGCCGCGACCATGCTGTCTGGAAAGCGCG
>JBFYSM010000431.1:0-4499 GCA_041301605.1 Chloroflexota bacterium
GGATCGATTTCATCCAATCATTCCAGGGATTGGGGGAATGGCTGGCTGGTCCTATGGCAGCCATCACTTTCCTGGGCAGTGAGTGGTTCTTCCTTTTCTTCCTCCCCATCCTCTACTGGAGTGTGGATGCCGGCCTGGGCATCCGGGTGGGCGTCATCCTGCTGGTGACTGGCGCAGTGAATGATGCTTTCAAGTTGGCGCTGCATGGTCCGCGTCCATACTGGTACAACCCATCGATCAAGGCATACGCTGCCGAAACTTCCTTCGGTGTCCCCTCCGGTCACGCCCAAATTGCCACCGGCGTATGGGGGATGGTGGCGGCATTTCTCAAGAAATGGTGGGCCTGGCTGACAGCAGTGATCTTGGTGCTGTTGATCGGGCTTTCGAGGTTGTTCCTGGCAGTCCATTTCCCGCATGATGTGCTGCTGGGCTGGTTGATCGGTGCCATCGTCCTTGCCCTGACCTTGTGGCTGTGGAAGCCGGTCACAGCATGGCTCAAGCGGATATCGACCGGTACCCAGGTGTTGGCAGCCTTTGCCTTCTCGCTGGTGCTGTTCTTGATCAGCCTGGCTCCTTTCCTCTGGCTCAAGGCTAACTGGATACTGCCACCGGAATGGGTCACGCACGCTGGCATCGCCTTCCCGGATGGCGATCCCATCAACCCGGTCACCCTGGAAGGGGCGCTGACGAATGCCGGCACCTTCTTCGGCCTGGCAACCGGCCTGGCTTTGCTGTGGCGTAAGGGGGGATACAGCGCGCGAGGAAAACTCTGGCAGCGCGTTCTGCGCTTTATTGTGGGTGTCATTGGTGTAATGATCCTTTATTTTGGGCTGAAAGCCATTTTCCCCGACGGGGATACCTGGCTGCCGTACACCCTTCGGTACGTGCGTTATGCCCTGGTAGGCTTGTGGGTCTCGGCTGGGGCGCCGTTCGTGTTCCAGAAATTGAAGCTCGGATAATTTTAGATTCAAAAAATGCATTATTACACAATGGAGATCCATAGCAACAGTTGCTTCCCTAAGGTCTCCCATGTGGCATAGCATATGGCCATCGTAAACAACACGCTGCTTCATAATCGTTATCGGATTATGGGAATCCTTGGCCAGGGCGGCATGGGGGCGATATACCATGCCATGGATGAAAACCTGGGTGTGGAAGTGGCCGTAAAAGAAAACCTTTATACGACCGAGGAATACGCCCGCCAATTCCGCGTCGAGGCGGTCATCCTGGCGAAACTCCGCCATCCCAACCTGCCGCGTGTGACTGACCATTTTGTGATCCCTGACCAGGGACAATACCTGGTGATGGATTACATCGAGGGGGAAGATCTGCGTCAACGGATGGAACGCCAGGGCGCCATTCCCGAGGAAGAGGCCATCCTGATTGGCGCAGCCATTTGCGAAGCGCTGAATTACCTCCACACCCGCAATCCCCCGATCCTTCACCGGGATGTCAAGCCCAGTAATATCAAGATCACGCCGGATGGACAGGTATACCTGGTCGATTTTGGGCTTGCCAAGGAAATGAAGGATAGCCAGTTGACGGCAACCGGTGCACGCGCCATGACCCCGGGTTATTCCCCCCCCGAGCAGTATGGGGCGGCGCGGACGGATGCCCGAACAGATATCTACTCCCTGGCGGCAACGCTCTATGCAGCCCTGACCGGCATCATCCCGGAAGATGGGCTGGCGCGCCTGATGGATAATGTTGAGTTGAAACCCATCCGGAAGCGCAACCCGCTGGTTTCGCCCCGGCTGGCCCAGGTGATCGAGAAGGCGATGGCCACCAGGGCCGAGAACCGTTTCCAGAGTGCCACCGAGTTCAAGCAATTCTTGCTATTTTCGAATGACAAGACCCAGGGACTTGAAAGCGGGTTCATGGTTGCACCACCGCTGCAAAGCGGGGAACCGCAACCTGTCCGTCAGCCAGCGGGTAAACCCATCACTGCCGAAGTGGTCGAGACCTCGAAACATCTACCGGGGCCATCCCGATGGCAACCAGGCATTCTTATCTGGATATTCATATCGATTTGCCTGTTCCTGGTGGTGATCGTCCTGCTCGCATTGTTGCTCGTTGGGGAGGATGGGATTGGCATCTTCAGGAGAGCGACCAGCACACCCACATATACTGCCACAGTCTTTGAGACCAGTACCCCCAGCCAAACGCTGGCGGTGGAGGAAAGCATCCTTCTGGGATCTCCCACTGAAGGTCCAACACCGACCACAACCCGAAGCGCAGTGTACCCGCGTCCTCCAACTCCAACGTTGACTCTTGCGCCGACTGACGAGTACGTACCGCCGCCCCCACCGACGAACACCCCCAAGCCCACCGCGACCAGAACACCTTCGAGAACACCTACACCGACCAGGACGAATACACCAACCAGGACGAATACGCCTACGAGGACATTTACTCCCACGAAGACTTTCACACCCACGAAAACTTATACACCTACACCTCCTGGCCCGGGCGGTGATTAGAATACGCATTCCTTCCTTATAATGCATTCGATCATTACCTTAGGTGGTTCACCCCGGATAGATCAGGAAATTGATCGAAATGGAAACCTCCAGGTGGGGCAAGGAAGATGATCTATTCCAGGGCGGTTGCTATCACGCTGTTATGATAGGAAATTGAAAACTCCCATTTTCTTCCCACCGGGGAGCAGTTTGTTATAATCAGGCCGTTATCTTGAGGACTCCATCATCGGCATAGCAAATGACTCTCGAACGCGGCACACTACTCCATAAACGATATCGAATAGTTGAAATCTTGGGCCAGGGTGGCATGGGGTCGGTCTACCGCGCCGTGGATGAGAACCTCAGCGTGGAAGTGGCTGTAAAAGAAAACCTCTTCACAACGGATGAATATGCCCGCCAGTTCCGCCTGGAGGCAGTCATCCTGGCGAACCTCCGTCATCCGAACCTGCCGCGCGTGACCGATCACTTTGTGATCGGTGACCAGGGCCAGTACCTGGTAATGGATTACATCGAGGGGGAAGACCTGCGCCAGCGCATGGAACGCCAGGGGACGATCACAGAAGAAGATGCCATCCTGATCGGCGCGGCCATGTGCGATGCGCTTGCATACCTCCATACGCGCAAACCACCCATCCTGCACCGGGATGTCAAGCCGGGTAATGTCAAGATAACCTCCGAGGGGCATGTTTATCTGGTCGATTTTGGCCTGGCAAAAGTGTTGAAGGGCAGCCAGGCTACCACCACTGGGGCGCGGGCTATGACCCCGGGTTATTCACCCCCCGAACAATACGGGACAGCGCGCACGGATGCCCGGACGGATATCTATTCCCTGGCAGCGACGCTCTATGCAGCCCTGACCGGCATCATTCCCGAGGATGGGCTGGCGCGTGCAATGGACAGCGTGGAACTGACCCCTATTCGCAAACGTAACCCGAAGGTTTCGCGCCGGGCAGCCCAGGTGATCGAGAAGGCGATGGCCACCAAGGCGGAAAACCGCTTCCAGACCGCTGAGGAGTTCAAACAGGCCCTGCTTTCCTCGAATGTAAAAACACAAAGTCTGGATGGCGAATATATCGTCAGCCCACCGCCACAGGATGCAGAAGCAGAACATATCAAGGAACCGCCCGGTAAGCCTATCACGGCACAATTGGCAGAGATTGGGAAACCGCCTACAAAGCCAAACAGGAAACAACTGGGTGTCGGTTGTTGGGTTTTCCTGTCATTCTTCTTGTTGACAATCCTGCTTGCCGTCACAGCGCTCCTGTTCTTTTCCACTGAGGTCAAGGATTTGTTCGAAAGCCTGAAAGGGGCAACGGCAACTGCCGCTGCTGAGCCTACTGCAACCCCGACAGAGATGCTTTTCAGTATGACGCCCACCGCAACGGCTACCTTGGAAAAAGTACTTACCTTCACACCCACACGGACACCCCGGCCAACCATCACTTCCACACCAACCATCACCCCGACTCCAACAGCAACACCAGCAGGTGGCGGTTATGGTGAAATGGCATTCGTATCGTATCGCAGCGAGAACATTCCACAAGTATTTATCCTGAACATGACTGATAACCAAGTGCGCCAGGTTACAAGTATGGAGAATGGCGCCTGCCAACCAGACTGGTCACCGGATGGGATGCGGTTGGTGTTCGTATCACCCTGCCCAGTTAAAAATGAAAAGACGCCTGTTTCCCTGACCGGCCTGTACATCATCAATGCGGATGGGACTGATCTGGTTCCCATTGATACGGGTGCAGGCGGTGATTTTGACCCGGCATGGTCCCCGGATGGGAACCGGATTGCTTTCGCATCCCTGCGGGAAGGGCATTCGCAAATCCACATCCTGAACCTGGTTGACCTATCGATCACTCTCATTACCAGTAATCCATTCGATGTTGTGGCGCGCATGCCTGCCTGGTCCCCCAGTGGTGAAGAGATCGCATATACGGTCAAGCAGAATGGGATTTATGAGATTTGGTACATGTCAAGCGCGGGCGAAAACCCCGACAAATTGGTTACGGG
>JBFYSM010000440.1:0-6405 GCA_041301605.1 Chloroflexota bacterium
GCCCGGTCAGGAACATGAAGGATTGTTTCTCGACCATGATGATCAGGTCTTGCAGGGCGGGTGAGTAGGCCGCACCGCCGGCGCACGGGCCGAGCATGACGCTGATCTGCGGGATGACGCCCGAATACTGGGCGTTGCGGCGGAAGATCTCGGCGTACCCGCCCAGGCTCTTGACGCCCTCCTGGATGCGCGCCCCGCCCGAGTCGATCAGGCCGATGACCGGCGCGCCGTTGCGCAGGGCCAGATCCATCACGCGGCAGATCTTATGGCTCTGCATCTCGCTGAGCGTGCCGCCGTAGATGGTGAAATCCTGGGCGTAGATGTAAACCGGGCGGCCATCGATTTGCCCATAACCGCTGACCACGCCATCGCCGAGAAATTTCTCCTGCTTCATGCTCAAGTCATCGCCTTGCTGGGTGATGAAGGGTTCGATTTCGTGAAAGGTTTCGGGATCGAGCAGGGATTCGATCCGCTCGCGGGCGGTCATCTTGCCCCTGGCGTGCTGTTTGGCGATCCGGTCGGCGCCGCCGCCCTCGCGGGCCTTGGCGCGCATGCTGCGCAGTTCGAGGATGCGCGGGTCTTCGTTTGTCATGAGAGTCCTTTCGTGTCACTTGTCATTGCGAGCGAAGCGAAGCAATCCCCATATTTGCTGAGACTGCTTTGGCAGAAGAGTATCGTCTCGCAGTGACACATCAATTGTGAATTAAAGCACAAACCGCCGCAGTATAGCAGGGCTTTCGGGGATGGAATAGTACTACAAGTCAGGGGAAAGGGGTGCTATTTGATATATGTTGTCTGACAATAAGGAGTAAGATAATTACTTCCTTGTTGTGAGTGGATTCTCAGTCGGGTAGCAGCACAAAACCGTATCCAAATACTCAACTCCACAAAAATACGGGCAGATGGAGATATTCTTGACGGCACATTTGTGCGAAGTTGTTCCTTCTGTTGAATTCCATGGGCAAGTATCTTGCTGCCACGCGATCGTACTCGCTGGGGTTGCCAGATCGATATCCATGTTGGCACCGGTCAATTTTCTGATTTTCGAGTTCATTGTCTTCTCAAATTGAATTTCGCTTTCTTTATCAGCCTCACAGGTTCCCGCGTTACACCTTGGCATTCGTGGCTTTATCCAGTTCTGCAAGCAACGGCTGGTGCCAGTGTTCTTGGTTCTTGGAAACGAAGGCAGTCGGTTGAGGTCTGCCAGGAACGACATGATAGGCGCGCTCGACATCTTCCGGCTTATCATAAGCTGTCAGAATGATAACGGGAATATCCATATCACCCAGGTAGCGGGCCAGAACAAGGCCGCTCCAGTCGTTGGGATCCTCGTCATCGAGAAGATGAACATCCACAACTGCTGCTGCATAGGATCTGGCCTGCAACAGTTTTTCTGCTTCCTCCCGCGATGAAGCAGGATATCCCTTGTATTGCCTGGTATTTTGGATATGCTCCTGGATGGTTTTAAGGAAATTCTTGTTGTTTTCAACGATCAAAATGGATGTGTTCATGTCATCTCCCGTGGATTTTTGGTTGGCTGCCTTTGAAAATTTTCTTAGCAGCCTTTCTTCCGATGGTGGTGAAAGCCCCTGCCAATAATTCTGCAAGTACGCTGCCCGTCAAAGCCACAATTCCCGCGATCAATTCTTCCCCAAAAATGATCAATAAGACAATGGCGATAACCGCGACAGGTATCAGCCAGATGGTAATGGCCCTAAGAGAAAGTGGTTTGGAGGATTTAGGTTCTGCCTCATCATCCTTTGGTAGGTATAGTGCAATTGTCGTTTGGATCGCCTCCAACCCATCACCTTTGAATCGGTATGCCTTGGGGAGAACCTTACCAGGGGCTGTTTCGTATGCGGTGCGGATCACTTGGGCATCCTCGTATGCGGTCAATACGATGACCGGTATTTCTTCGGGCAATCTTTGGATCAACCTCAATCCACTGTGGTCGTGCGGGTCATCATCATCCACCAGCCTTACATCGACGGTGATCAGGGCAGGTTTTTCTTGTACAACTTTTTCGAGTGCTTCCTCGGCATTCCGTGCCTCGATAATGTGATAGCTATTTTCCTCGAGGTATTCCCGCAGGGTCTTGCAATATGCCTCGTTGTTGTCCACGATAAGAATAAGATAATGTTCAGGCATTTACGTTTCCTCCACAAGGAACGGTATCGCAGGAAACTCGAGGGCTATGGTAGTACCTTTCCTGTTGGTGTTGATCAAGCGGGCATTTCCATTGTAAAACCGGGCGATGAATTTGGTCATGAGACAACCGGCGCCGCGCCCGATCCGGCCAGCATGTACCGGGATCACATCCAAGAACAGGTAGGGTTGAGCGGCCTTCGGAATCCCGCGTCCGTTATCCTGGATTTCGATCAGGATCACATGATCAGCGCAGCGGCTTCGCAGAACAACCTTTGGGTGCGGTTTTTTATAGGCAGCACGGGCTGCATTGGAGATCAGGTTGTCAATCCCGCGTGTCAACCAGTTGCGATTAGCCTCAATACAAGCTTGGTCAGGCGCCTGGATATCAATAGAGATATCAATATCCTGGTTCCTTATCTTCCATCGGTCAAGTACTGATTGCAGCCATATGTTGACAGGAATGCATTCCAGATCATCTCCTGGCTGGGAAAATTGAATAGCGTTATGCACAGAAGCCGTGCTTGCGCGCATACGTTCGAACCAATCTTGGATCTTCATATCATCCAAGCCAATCCCCCTTCGGCTAAGAAGGGCAGCAAGCTTTCCTTTCCAACCTTCTCGTCGTTTTTTGAGATACAGATCGGATATATCCAATACCCCACGGATGGTTGCGCCTGCCGTCTTCCAGGAGTGACCGTAATCCACTGCAGCAATCCCCATCAGGGCCAGCGCGGAGGCTTCCTGGCGGGCGAGTTGTTCGTCAACCAGTTTGCGGCTTTGTTTTTCCAACACTGCGACAACTATCGTCTGGTTTGCCAGTGTTTCCAACAATCGTTGATCTTCAGCGGTCAACGCCTCTGGTTTTGCGTATTCAACATTGAGGATACCGATCACGCTGCCGTCGGCAGCCATCAATGGCACTGCGAGCTCTGCCCTGGTTTCAGGGTGGAAAGCGATGTAATCCAGATCCTGTCCTACATCCCCTACCAATTGGGATTTCCGTTCCAGGGCTGCCCGAACAACGATCCCGCGCGGCTGACCCGATGCCGGGTACATGGGTAGTACGCGACCAACAGCTTGGTGCACTTTTGCCAGAACATCCTGCGGGTATGCAGAAACCAACTCCAGACCATTTTCGATGAGCAAGAAGACGGTTGTGAATGTTGGGTAGCCACCTGTCAAGCCGGCAATTTCATGAGCCTGATGGGTAAGGATATCCAGCGCTTTTTCCGGTTGACGGGCGGCTTGTAGAGTGGCTTGCATGATGGTTTCGGCATGTTCGCGGCGGCCGGACGCGCCCAATGCCACAGCCAGTTCATCGGCCACCCTTTCCAGGAAAATGCGATCTGCATCATCGAAGAAATTGATTAGCGGCGCTTCGACATCCAAAACGCCCAAAAGGCTGTTTCCCAGTTTGATGGGAACACACAATTCAGATTCTGTACCCTTATACATCTTCAGGTAGCGAGGATCTTTCCGAACATTCGGAACGATCACCGATTGGCCTGTTTCTGCCACCCAGCCGGTAATTCCCTCCCCATACTTGACTGCCCTACGGCCGCGTTCGGTATCGATGTCAACAGGGAATTTATCAATGATCTCTTCAGCAAAGATCAACTGCCGGTTGGCCGGATCTGCGAAGAGCAAACCCGGCAGAACTTTTTTCTCAGGCCAGGCGGTTTCAATGGCATTCGCGATCTCTGACAGCATCCTCCGGGCATCTTCAGGGCTTTGCACCTTCCGGATTGCGAAAGAGGCCTGGTGTTCTGCAAGCATGCGTTGTTCGAAGGAACGCGCCCGTTCGAGCAGCCAGTAATTGTTGATAGCCAGTGCTGCCCGGCGGCCAAAGACCCTTAATTCCTCCTTGGCGCTCTCGTTGAAATGGTGTTCAGATCGATAATTGACAACTAAAACCCCCACTTTGACAGGAGGGTTACCGATGGTGAGCGTTACCCCATCGCTGGATATAATATTATGTTTTTTGACGAATTTGCCTTTGAAAACATCATCGTTCTTTGATATGACCGCGAAGTGTTCATCGCGCGCCAAGAGTCTTTCCAAGGCGCGGTTTTCATCTCCTCGGAAACGCGAGGTGGATAAACTTTCCGGTAAACCAAACCGAACGCGTTCAGGGGTGAATTCCATTCGTCTGGGATCATAGGGGTGAATGGTGACGATATCGGCCTGCGTGGCTTCTTGTACTTCTTTGCCAATCTCGGTCAATATCTGAACCATTGGTTTGGTTGCCAAGTCGACCAGCAAACGCTCCCGGATGCTTGCGGTGCGGATTCGCTCGATTGCTAGGGCTACCTGCGTAGCAAGGTTCCTAATCACCTGGCGGGTGGTCTGGCTAAACGGGTGGGGAATATATCTCTGAATGGAAAGCACCCCAATGATCTTGCCGGAAGGCAGCCGGAGCGGAACCCCAAAGAAGACTTTGGGAAGTTCCAGGGTTCCGATCGGCTTTGGTCTTGCAGGAAGTTGATCCTTTTCGAGATCATCGCTGCCATACTCTTGCCCGGTACGCAGAATATGACCGGTGAGGCCGCCCTCTTCAACGCTGTCTGGCCGATCCTCGGTGGGATAAGGCTCTCCCTTGTCAACGAATATTGGAAAGGAGATGGCATGAACCTTTTCATCATGCAGAGCCAGGTAGAAGGTCGGGATCTCGAAACCATCTTGAATGGTTCTGTGAACGATTTCAATGATTTCATCCTGGGAGTGCGCTGCTAACAATTCCTGGCCCGAACTGGTCATCGCCTGCAGGAGTTTTGTTTGCCGCACGCGCTCCATGGCTGTTCCCACTAGCCGGGCGAGGGAGATGAGTTTCGCTTTCAGGGCCAGGGTTTGTTCATTGCCAAGGGCGGCATGGAAATAAGCATAAAGAATGGCCCCTGCTCCCGGGGCTTGCGGGCAGGCTGCACCGCAAAACGCTTCTATACCGGTTGCCACTAGGTCGGGGTGAACTCCGATTTCGGTGCGAACATTCTGCACGATGGTGTAGCCACCAGACTCCATTAGTTCTTCCGAAAGTTGTCTTCCTTCAAAATGGTGGCTGAATTTCAGGGCCTTTTCTCCCCATGTGATGGCTTGTTTATCTTTGATCTCGCCAGTCTCAATGTCCAGTGGAACAATCTGGCACTCATCTGCGCTTAGAAATGTTGGTGCTTCCTGGCTGACCATTTTCATCAGGCTGGAAAAATCTTCTGCCGAGAAAATAGCTGATGAGAGTGCAACGAGGGATGGGTGATAGGACTCTTCGGCCTTGACACGTAGTTCTGCAACTTGGTCGGTAGCCACCCGCCAGCGCGCAATCGAGCCAATGAGAACCTCAGCCTCAACCAGGTCGAGAGGTTTTTCCAGATACCAATATGCACCTGATTGTAAGGCCCGCGTGGAGATGGTGCGGTCTTCAACACCTGTAATAACAATAATGGGAAGATTTTCCTGTTGGAGGCGAAAGCACTTCAGCAATTCGATCCCGTTTTGTATATCGTAGCCGGGCAGATAATAATCCAGTATTGCCAGGTGGATATTGCCCTGGCTGGCTAGGAATTGATCCAGTGCTTCATCTGCATTTTCCGCCTCGATTACCGCATGCCCCAAATCCTCCCTCAGCCAATCGGCAAAGCCCTGGCGAAATCCAGTAGTGTCATCGGCGAGAAGGATATTCAGCCTTACTTGCTTCATTGTTTCTCCAAGTATTATAAGTGGTTGTGATTGGCATTCTTCATGTTATCCGGCAATTCAATCAGGAAGGTGGTGCCAATTTCCATGATGCTGCGCTCAACGGAAATTTGGCCATGCATCGCATCGATCAAGGCACGTGCAACGAATAAGCCGAGTCCGGAGCCCCCTTTGCGCGTGGAAAAACCTAACTCGAAGATGCGTTGTTGTTGCAGTTGGTAGTGGATACCAGGGCCGCTATCCGAAATACGAACCTGGGTTGGTAAAGGAGAATCCGCTTCTGTTTTTGTAACAACTTCGACGATGCGGATACGGCGTTCTGCACACCATTGAATAGCGTTAAGGAGTACGTTATCCATGATTTGCTGGATGTGAGCGGAATTCAAATGTGTCAGAGGCAAGGTATGATCTGGGGAGAAACTCAAAGCAACATTGTAATGGTGTGCAAGCAGACTCAGCCTTTCGACGCTGCGTCTGGTAATCGTGTTGATATCCACATCCTCCAATTGGGCGCTCTGTCCCAAGTCGCGGAAGGAATCCAGTGTCTGCTTCATTTGAGCGGAGATCGAT
>JBFYSM010000461.1:0-3943 GCA_041301605.1 Chloroflexota bacterium
TATTCCATGATAATAACGCGCGAGCCGCAGGTTCTTGACCGTTACATTGGCATGTCCCTCGATCCGCAAGCCGCATCCCTGACCATCCCGCCCGACCAGCAGTGCGCCATTGCCATCCAGCGTGATGCCATCCGCGGCGATGACCAGGCCTGCGGGCAAATCATGGACACCCGGGGCAAGCGTGGTATCCCGGTCGATCCCCATGCGATCTGTGGGAGTGATCGTGCGAGCAAGCGGTTTTCCCATATGTGCACCTTTCCGCTTAAAGGATACATCAAACCACGCCCGAACACAACACCTTGCAGGTGGTTGTTCCGATGGCCCCAATGCAAATCCAAATCCTTCCCTGAGGGTTAGAACTCACGGGAACCCATTCTGTCGCATCCCTATTTCCAGGATATTTACTTGGGTGTATACTGGCACCCAGCAACCAATCGGAGGAGGATGGTATGAAACGAGCAGTCAGCATCAGCCTGGGGTCATCCAAGCGCAACAAAGCCGTGGAAGTGACCCTGCTGGGCGAAAAAGTCAGCATCGAGCGCATCGGCACCGATGGCGATATGGAAGCCGCCGCACAGATGTACAAGGAACTGGATGGCAAGGTGGCTGCCTTCGGCGTTGGTGGTGCCGACCTGGGTCTTCTTGTGGATAAGAAGTGGTACCCGCTCTACTCGGTCAACAAGATGGTGCGCTTCGTCAAGCAGACGCCCATCGTGGATGGGACTGGATTGAAAACCACCCTGGAAAGCAAAGCCGCATCCTTCCTGGATGCCAAAATCAAGGATTACATCGATGTGCGCGGGCGCAAAGCCTTTGTCATGACCGGCGCCGACCGCTGGGGCCTGACCAAGGGCTTCCTGGATGCCGGGTATGCGTGCACCTTTGGCGATCTGATGTTCTCGCTCGGCATCCCGATCGCCATCCATACCGAGAGACAGCTCAAGACCCTGGCAGCCCTCCTGATGCCAATTGCCGGACGCCTGCCCTTCGAATGGGTCTACCCGACCGGTGAAAAGCAGGAGGAACGCAAACCAAAGCACACCGACATCTTCCAGTGGGCCACCGTGACGGCCGGCGATTGCCACTACGTCAAGCGCTACATGCCTGACGATATGAAGGGCAAAGTGGTTGTGACCAATACCACCACAACCGAAGATGTGGAACTCTTCCAAAAGTGCGGTGTCAAATACCTGGTTACAACCACCCCGGTGCTGGAAGGCCGTTCCTTTGGAACGAACATGATGGAATCCGCCTTGATCGCTGTGTCTGGCAAGGGACGCGTCCTCACAAATGAGGAATACAGTGAACTCCTTGCCCAGTTGAAATTCGAACCCACCCTGCAAGAACTGAATTAACTTAAGGATTTATGCAGTTCAGGGTGGTTGGGGGTGTGGTGGCGGGCGAAGCCCATCCACCACACCCCCGAATCCTGCCCAACTGCGCAACTCCTAAACTTTATTGAAGGAAGGTGCTATGTACGCCATCATCACCGCGGGCGGAATCCCGCTCCCCGAAGATCCCCTCTATCCCTACACCAAGGGCGACTCCAAGGCCATGTTGGATATGGCCGGCAAGCCCATGGTCCAGTGGGTGCTGGATGCAGTCTGCGAATCCAAAACGATCGATAACATCGTGCTGATCGGGCTGACCGAGAAAAGCGGGCTAACCAGCACCAAACCGATCCACTATATTTCCAACCAGGGCAAGATGCTGGATAACATGCGGGCAGGCGTTCATAAAGTATTCGAACTGGACCCGAAGGCCAGGCACGTGCTCTTCGTTTCGTCAGACATCCCCACCATCACGGGAGAGATGGTGGATTGGGTGGTCAACACCGCCATGGAAAGCGATGACGATGTCTACTACAACATCATCCCCCGAGAAATCATGGAAAAGCGCTTCCCCGGCTCGAAGCGTACTTACACTCACTTGAAGGATATGGATGTGTGCGGGGGTGACATGAACGTGGCGCGTGCCAAGATGGTTGTCGGGGAGACCGGCCTGTGGGAAAAGATCTCCAATGCCCGCAAGAGCCCGCTCAAACAGGCGGCGATGATCGGCTTCGATACCCTCTTCCTCCTGCTCTTCCGCAAACTATCCCTGGATGGTGTGATCGAGAAGGTCACCAAGCGCCTGGAGATCACCGGCCGCGCCATCGTTTGCCCGTATGCCGAGGTGGGCATGGATGTGGATAAACCCCACCAATTCGAACTCCTGCTCGAAGACCTGAAGAAACAGCAGCGCAAGGCTTCCCGCCAGGCGAAGAAAGCCGCCGCGAAGAATCCCGGCAAGTGAACCTGAAACGCATCCTCGAACTGGACGCTCACCTCACGGCGCGCTTGCGGGTTGCTGAGCGTCCGGGCATTTTAAGGACAATGGCTGCCTTCTTCGCCCACTCCGGCGACTCCTGGTTCTGGTGGGCCGGGCTGCTCCTGCTCTCGTGGCTGGGGAACGAGTTCTGGAAGAAATGGGCATTGACGATCCTGGTCGCCATCATCATCCTGGCAGTCATCGTTCTGGTGCTCAAGTTTTCCATCCGCCGCCGCAGGCCGGAAGGCGAGTGGGGAGCCATGTACCGCAACACCGACCCGCACTCATTCCCATCCGGGCACGCGGCGCGCGCCTTCCTGATCGCCATGCTGGTCAGCGGCCTGGGACCTGGCTGGCTGATCCCTGTCATATGGGCATGGGCGCTACTGGTGTCGCTGGCGCGGGTGATGATGGGGGTGCATTATGTTTCGGATATCGGGGCCGGGATTGGAATCGGTCTGGCGGCAGGAGGCATCGGACTGCTCCTCAGATAGGAAAAAACCAAGAAACAAAAAAGGGCTCCCCGCCAGGTTTGTTGCGGGGAGTCTTACTATTCTTGCGAGAGATATTCCCAAAGAGCCATGAGGATTGCCCGCATGGTTTCTTCCTGCTTTTCGAATGAAATGGGGGCAGACCTGGCCTGGTAACCGAATATCCCCACCAGGTACACTTCATCCTGCCCATCCAGGATCGCCAGCTGGCTGACAAGGGGATAATTGATGCTCCGGGCGACCGGGAAATTGTAGATCGCATATCCGCCTGGGGAGGTTTCGCGCAAGGGATCGCCTCCCAAAGACGGGCCATCCAGGTAATTGCCCGCCATGATATCCAGGATGATCTGGCGCCCTTCCTTCGGGATCATGTCGTTGCGATACAAGCCGCCCAGCAGAATAAGCAAATCCTCCACTGAGGTGGTATTTTGCGCAATGTAAGTAGATTGCAGCCCCCAGGTTTGGAGTGCCCCGGAAACATCCAACCCCAGGTACGTGACAGCCTGGATCAAACTGGCCTGCGCTTCCGCCTGGCCGTGGATGAGCATGTTATTCAACAAGGTACGATAAGAGCTGCCATCGAACATCTTGCTGTCGATATATGCCGCAACCTCGGATATGTTCTGCGCTTCCAATGCTTCGAAGAACAGCATCGCCACCGGCAGGCGGGCGGCCAGGGGTTCGCTCATGCGGTAATTGGCACGGCGGGAATATAGAACCTTGCCATCCACATCCCGGATGCCTGCATACCAATCGCCGCCCACAGCCGCAAGCGCAGTATCAATGGCATCCACCAGCGCTGGGTCTCCCTGGTCGGCGTAATAGGGCAGCGATTTGGGCCTCCAGAGATCGAAACCGCCGAAGCCGGTCAATCCCAGGTGAGTGTTGGCCGGGTCGGTCCATTCGTAGAAAATGCCTTCCCCCGGATTGGCCGGGTCATAGATCATATACTCCTGGATCACAAAGCCATCGTCGGTGTAATTGTTGGTCACTGTATAAGCCCGCCCATCCGCATCGACGCGCGTGACCACCATTACGTGTTCAAAATACTCTTCACCGATGAACCCTTGATAGAGATAGAGCACATCCCCCGGCAGGAGCGGGAACTGGCGGTAATCCACGGCGTCGATGCGTTTCTCGAC
>JBFYSM010000468.1:0-2782 GCA_041301605.1 Chloroflexota bacterium
ACGCTCTTCCGATCTACAACTGGAAAACACCCAGGACTGCCGGGAAGTGTTACCGCGTCACCATGACAACCCTGGATGGGTCATCGTTGGTGGCTTACTTCAAGCTCAAATAGGCGAATCAACATCCGCGACGAGAAGTGTATACTGTTTGCGTAAAAACACATCCGGGTCCGCAAAATGGCGCGGATGTACTTGTAAAAAACGTCCCGAAGGCTGACTCCGGTGGTCAGTTTTCTCGAATAAGCCTTCGGGATGATGTCTATATGGGATTTACATCTATTTCAACGCCAACCCTTGTCTTTCAAGACTCTCCCGCAGCCCGGCGCGCGCCGCCTTCGAAACCCGCCGGGCGGTGTGCTCCAGCCAGCCGTATGCTTCCATCTCATCCGGCTTCCCAGGAACAGGCACCTGGCGGCCTTCGTAGATGCCTGTGGCAGCCATGGTGCGATCATATTCCAGCAGAGCTTTATCTTGATCGGTGTTGTAGGTTTCCCAATGCAGGACCGCATCCAAACCCAGGCGGGGCTTGGTGCGACTCTCGCCATCCGGGTAGCCGACCGTCATGCCGGTGATCGGGAAAACCAAGCGCGGCAACCCAAGCAACTCGATCACTCCCTGCGGATTGTTGCGGATGCTGCCGATGTAGCAGATGCCCAGGCCGAGCGCTTCGGCGGCCAGCGCGGCTGTCTGGGCGGCGATGGCGGCATCCACCGCCGCGACCAGGAAACTTTCCACGTGTTCGATCACTTGAGAATAGCCGCGTAGTTGGCAGGCACGGTCGAGGCGGGCCAGGTCCGCGCACCAGGCCAGGAAGAGCGGCGCTTCGGCGATGTGATTCTGGTTGCCGCACAGTTCAGCCAGTTTCTGGCGTTTGTCGGCAGCGGTGACCGCCACAACCGAATAAGCCTGCAGGTTGGAGGATGTGGATGTCCGCTGGGCGGCGGCGATGATCGTTTCGATAACGGGGAAAGGTACAGGGTCCGCTTTGTAGCGGCGCACTGAACGGTGGGCGTGGATGATTTCAAGGGTAGGGTTTTCCATATTTTCTCCTGTTTTGATTCTTCCCCATTTTACGCGTAATGGGATATTTTGTCATAACACCTGGTAATGGCTGGTTCCCACCAAATCCCCTTGTTTCCTTGATTAGCCAGCGTCCTCTCACGCTGGCGGCTAAAATCCGGCGGCAGGAGCCCTTGACAAAATTCCTTAATATTATATAATACAAATAACTTTGCCTTACAAAGTATTATGCACTACAAATAGGAGAATCAAATGACACAAAAACTCAACCTCAAGGAAATCGAACGCAAGGCGTTCCGCTCCACTTTCCAGGATGGCCTGTGGGATATTTATCTGGGCCTGGTGGTGATTTTCATGGCCCTATTCCTGTTCCGGCCAGACGAAGGGTATAGCCCCTGGAACTTGCTGCTGATGCTGGTGGGATTTGGCACCTCCTTCCTGATCTTCTGGGCGGGAAAGAAATTCATCACAGTGCCGCGCATGGGGCAGGTGTCGTTCGGTCCGCTACGCAAGCGGAAGGCAACGACTTTGGCAATCATCATGGGTGTCGTGATCATCATCCAGGTTGCGGTTGTGCTGTTCAGCGTTGGAGGCTGGCTGGATGACGACTTGGCCGCAAAACTGAATGCCCTGCTCGGGGAGGCCAACCTGGAGCGCATGGCGGTGGCCGCGGTTGGGTCGCTTTTCGTCGGCCCATCCATGATCCTGGTGGCATACTTCAGTGATTTCCCGCGTGGTTATTACATTGCCATCCTGATGACAGCGGCAGTCTTCCTCATGATCCTGTTGAACCAGCCGATCTACGCCATCATCATCGGCGCGTTGATCATCCTGCCTGGGCTGGTGCTTTTCATCCGCTTCCTGCAAAAGTATCCCCTCCCGAAAAGAGGCGATTCATGAGCGATCCTGAAACCATCACGGATGCAGCCTCGCTGGCAGAGATCGACCGGTTGATCCATGAACCGGCCCGGCTTTCCCTGGTAGCCTTGCTGTACGTGATCGAAAGCGCCGACTTCACCTTCCTGATGAACCAGACCGGCCTTACCTGGGGGAATCTCTCAGCCCACATGAGCAAACTGGAAGAGGCCGGTTACATCGAAGTGGAGAAGACCTTCAAAGGGAAGCGCCCCAACACCCTGCTGCGGCTGACAGTGAAAGGCAGGGAGGCTTTCCAAGGTTACCGCCAGAAGATGAAGCAAGTGCTGGATGAATTGCCGGAATAATTTCGAAAAATGGGATGCGCACAAGAGCGCATCCCATTTTTCGATTTCTGTCACATGGGTAGAAGGATCTCCAGTTCGATCTCATCCCGGATGGGGATGCCGTCATTGCCAAGCAAGGGGATTTCCGGCTTGATCTTGCGGGATGCTCGGACCGCGTTGATTCGGATTGCACAAATGACAAAGCCGCGCTTCTGGTAGAAACGGAGCGCATGCAGGTTATCGTTGGTTGTCACCACCCACAGCCTGCGGCACTTCTCCCGACGGGCAGCTTGTTTCACGGCCTCGATCAGCGCTGATCCAATCCCGGAACCCTCGCACCAGGAATTGATGGTGACGATCTCGCAAGCCTCTCCTTCGATGTGGTAGGTCAGGAGGCCAACCTTTTCGCCCTCCATTTCAGCGATAAAACCCGGCAATTCAGCTGGTCGGTAAATATCTCCATGTACAACTGCAATCTCTGATCCCCACTCTGCGATCATCACCTGGCAAACCCAATCCTGGTCTGGATCGAGCAACGGTCGGATTGAAATATCCATAAT
>JBFYSM010000493.1:0-10783 GCA_041301605.1 Chloroflexota bacterium
TGCCGGAGAGTTCGTCCGCACCGGCCAGGGCCGGGATGAGGGCGTTCAGGCCGCGCTCGAAGCCGTTCTGGATATCCAGGGTGTGGGCGTTGGTCGAGAAGCCGTACACGTTGACCGGCAGACCGTAGCGGTGACCGACCTGGACCGTGCCAGCCGAAGCCAGTCCCAGCTCCACACCGCCCCAGACCGAGATGCCGGTGCGCGGCTCCATCATCGCCAGCCGGCCACAGTAGATGATCGGCAGGCCGGGTTGTACCAACTGCGCCAAAACCAGGGCACTCAAAATTTCCGCGTTTTGTTGGGCAATGGCTCCCGCGATGGAAAATGGCGCAGTCGTCCCAGCGGTGGGGCAGGGCAGCGGGGCAAAACCGATCCCATGCCTGGCAATCTCGATGATGGCTTCAGCTTCATGGTCGGGGATGGTCAACGGGCTGACCGGCGAGAGCGCCAGGGTCAACACTTCATTGGGAGGCCCGATCACCTCCGCCATCCTGACCGCATATTGGACTTCTTTAGCATACTGCACGCCCGGTCCCTGGACAGGTTTAACCGAGTTCGGCAGGGCATGCCGGTACATGGCCAGCGACATGATTTTTCCCGGCACATCGCAAGGCGTGAAGAAGGGCGTAATGGTATTGCAGTTCTCCAAGGCATCCAGCAGGCGGGTGGCATCGCGCACATCCTGCACGGTGGCCGGTCGTTTGCGATGATTTTCCGGATCGTAGACATCGCGGGCCCCGCCCAGGTTGTGGAAGTAGAGCGAACCATCGCCGAGAGTCTTGACCGCCCCCCCACGTCCGCGCACGGAGACTATACGGGGACAGCGGGCGAGGCAAGTTTCGACCAGGTCGGGGGGGAAGAGAACGCGTCCGTCCTGTACGCTGGCGCCATTGGCGGTCAGGATATCCCGGCTTTTAGAGTGGCTCAGCACAACACCGGTTTCGCCTAGAATGCGCAGGCTGGCCTGGTGCAGGGCTTCGACTTCTTCATGGGTCAAGTAGGAGAGGAAAGGCATCCAACCTCGCATCATGTTGCCGGGATGGTTTCTTTTTCGATGCACCGGGCGATGAACTCAACCCGCCGCATTTCGGAATCGATCACATTTTCGATATTGAGGAAGCTGTGACCTTCCCCGTCGTACATCTTGAAATCCACCTGGCAACCCAACTCCATTAGTTTATCACGGGCGTCGATTGAATCTCGTGCCGGGCAGCGCGGGTCGTTCTCACCACAGATCAACTGCACAGGGGCCTTCACCTGGTTCAGGAAGAAATAGGGGGAACGTTCCCGCCACAGGTCATAGTTCTCATCCGGGTTACCCATGTTCTCGATATCCCAGTGCTTCAGATCCTCGCGCAATTCATCGTGGCAGTTGAACAGGTTCAGGAAGGGGACGATGGCCGAACCGCCGGCCCACAGGTCCGGGAACCGGGTCAGGCAACTCATCGTCAGGTAGCCACCGTGGCTGCGGCCGCTGATCACGATGCAGCCTGGATCGGCCAGGCCCTCCCGCACCAGGTAATGCGCCCCGGCGGCGCAGTCATCCGCATCGCCGCCGCCCAGGTCGTAGCGGTTGAGGGTCTGCCACTCGCGCCCGTACCCGGTGGAGCCGCGATAATTGGGAGCCAGCACCGTCCAGCCCCGGCTGACCAGGTGCGACATGACCGGGTACCACGTATAAGAGAAGTGCCAGGTCGGCCCGCCGTGGATGACGATCACCGCCGGGCTGTGGGGGCCGGCCTTCTCGGCGCGGTATAGCAAGGCCGGGACAGTCTCCCCATCCATGCCCGAGTAGATCACCTCATCCGGCATGATGAAGTTGGCACTTTGCAATTCGGGCGGCAGGGATTGGGTCAGTTGCCGCAGGCTTCTCTCACGGAAAGATAATTTCCAGAGATCATCCGGATGGCCGGGATTATCGAAGACGAACACGATGGCATCCCCATCCGGGGTGAAGGTGGGGCCATAGTGCAGGCCGGGTTCCACCTGTTGCAGGCGCAGTGGGAGTTCACGTTCCCGCCAGAGTTCCAGCCAGGTCTCGGCCCCATCCGCGCTGACATAGACCAGATTTTTTCCATCTGGCGACCAGGCCGGCGAGTAGCGTTCGCCAGTGCTTTGGGCCAGCCAGGTGATCTTCATCATATCGACATCCAGGATGCCGATCTCGCGCCATTCCCCCACATCGGAAGCAAAAGCCAATCTCCTGCCATCCGGCGACCAGGCCGGGTTGCGGGCATCGATCGGCTTACCATCCTGGGAGACCAAGCGGCTTTCCCTGAAATTTGGAGTAACAAGATAGGTCAGGTAATCCTGGCCGGCGCCTTCATATACGACCGCCAGCCATTTCCCATCCGGCGACCACTTGACGTTCCAGCCCGGTCGGTCGATGCTGTGCACCATGCGGGTGGGGAAAAGCATCTCTTCCCTTTCATCTTCCGGGAGTGGGGCTTCCAGGTCCATGATGTAGGCATCGAAATGCTGGTTCTTATCGGCCAGGAAGGCAATCGACTTGCCATCCGGAGACCAGGCGATGTTCAATTGTAACGAGAAGGGGATGCCTGGAGTCAGGTCTGTGACCTGGTGGGTTTCCAGAACTTGCAGAAACAGGTGGAACTGTTCGCTGCCATCGAAATCAACCACATAGGCCAGGCGGGTGCCATCCGGGGAATACTTTGGCCCGAACTTGCCGCCCTGGCCTTGCGTGATCTTGCGTGCAGGCCGGTGGCCGGTCAGTGAGATTTCGTAGATCTCCCATTGGCCGGTCCGGTTCCAGGAAAAGGCCACATTCCTTCCATCCGGTGAAATATCGAATCCAGTGATCGGTTCTACATAGGGAACCTGTAAAAGGGCTTTGAGATCGAGCATAGGCCTGCTCCTAATCCAACGGCGGGATATGCGCCATGCCCGCTTTTTGCGCCAGGTGCCGTACCATTTCGTTCATCGTTTTCTCCTTTTCCGGCTCGATTTCAGGCCGCCGGTAGGCCTCCAACAATTCCCGGGTGCGCTGTTTGGCCCGGGCGAATGTATCCAGGCTACCAGCCTCCTGCCAGCCGCGGATCGAGTCGCGGTCGATGACAGCCGACGGCAGGTGCTGCTCTTTCGGGAAGAGCTGGCGGGTGATCTTCTGCTTCAGGAAATCACCCTTGAAATGGATGCCTTCGAACATGGCCGTTGCCAGTGTTTCGGTCTGGACCTGGATGCCGGTCACCATCCTTTTCGCCATGGCAATCGCCTCGGCATCCACCACCAGCTTCTCCGGGCTGTGGCAGGCCAGGAAGTCGAGCATGCCCGCGCCCGAGATCATGTTGACACCCGCCAATGCCCCGATCATGGCACTGACGCCGCTCTCCAAGCCGGCCTGGGCATCCACGATCTTGGCATCCGTCGCCCCCAGGTAACAGTGGGTCGGGAGGTTCAACGATTTACCGACCTGGGCATAGGCCGCGTCGATCATGGCCGTCTCGACCGCGCCCATGGGGGTGGTGCCGCGGCGCATATCGAAGATGGCCGGCGCCCCACCCCAGACGATCGGCGCTCCAGGATTCGCCAACTGGTGGATGGCGATCCCGCTCAGGCACTCGGCGGCATGCTGCACGATCGAGCCCAGCAGGGTGACCGGCGAAGCCGCGCCGGCCAGCGGCATGGAGACCATCTCGGCCGGGATACCGGCACGCGCCAGTTGGATCAGGTTCCCGGCCCCGAACTCGCTCCAGATCAGCGGCGGCGAGGGGCAGACATCGAACACAGCCTGCGGTTTTTCCGCCAATCCCTTGCGCCCGCCAGAGAAGATCGCCAGCATATCGATCATGGCATCCAGGGTCTTGAGCGAGAAGGAACCGGTGACAATTGGTTTACTGGAATACAACAGGACAATATAAAGCCGGAACAGGTCCCCGATTTCCTTTGGAACTTCGTTACATACCACAGCCGTGGATTGGGCATCGTACTGGGGCAGCATCTCGGCCACCTTCACCAGCCGGACAAGATCCGGCGCAAAGGAAGGCTTGTGCTCCAGCGTCTCCGGGTCCAGGATGTGAACGCCCGAGGAACCGGGGTCGAAATGGACGGCATCCCCGCCATAGGTGATGGTCGGCTCGCCATGACGGTTGTACAGGTGGAAGGTAGATGGAACCGTCTCGAGCGCCTTGCGGACGATCTGCTCCGGGATATAAACCACCTCAGCACTCTCATCCACCTTCGCGCCGGCCTCCGCCAGCAGCTTCCGGGCTTCGGATGACTGGACTTTGATGCCAGGTTTCAGCATCAACTGGAAGGCTTCGTCCAGGATACGGGCGATCAACTCTTGCGTAAGCAATTCGATTCTTGGTTGCATATTCATACCTTCTCCCTCCCCCTTTCAGGGGAGGGCCGGGGTGAGGGTTGTACTAGCTTTTCTCTTCCGCGGCGATGATCCTCGCCATCTCGGCGCTGACCTTGGGATCGAGCGGGTCAGGCTGGTGGGTGGCGAGTCGCTTGCGGGCCTTCTCCAGCGCCCAGTCGCGGGCATTATCTTTGCGCTCCTCCCACTCGTTGTACGGGCGGCGGTCCATGAATTCGGGCAGGAAAACATCCCGCATGTGCTGGCGGGTGTGCTTCTGGGTCAGGAAGTTGCCGCCCGGGCCGACAGCCGCGATGGTATCCAGTGCCAGGGTTTCATCATCAACAACAATGCCCTGCATGGTCTTGTGGATGATGGAGAAGATCTCGCAGTCCATCATCATCTCGGCAAACGACCAGATCCGGCTGCCGTGCAGGAATCCCACGCCCAGCAGCATATCGGACATGACGATGCTGGCCATGAAGGTGGACAGGCTGTTCTCGATCCCGGCCTGCCAGTTGGGTTCCTTGGCGCCAGTGGCGAACGAGCCCATCGAGAGCGGGATGTTGTAGAAATCAGCCAGCACGTTGGTGACTGCCCCGAACAGGAAATCCTCCGGGCCGCCGCCGGTGTAGGCCCCGTTCCGCAGGTCGGAGGCAGTTTGCGCGGCGGCATAGAAGACCGGCGCGCCGGGGTAGGCCAACTGGATCAGGGCCGTCCCGGCGATCACCTCGGCATTCCCAACCGCCAGGTTGCCGGCCATGGTGGCCGGGCCGGTGGTCAGGCAGGCCGCCATGGTCATGAAGCCGGTCGGCAGGCCGTATTCAGCAGCCACCAATGCCGCTTCCACCGAGCCGCCATCCTGCCCGAGCGGGGGGGCAGTGCACTGCATCAGCGAAAGGACCGGCCGCTGGCGCAGTTTATCCTTGCCGCCCACGATCAGGGATGCCATTTCGATCGCAGCGCGCGCCTCGCGCTCGTTGTAGATGCTCTCGGTCTGAACATGCTTGGTGGAGTTCTCCCAAATGGTTTTGACCTCATGCAGGCCGCGCGTCTCGGCGGGCTTATCCTGGGCCGAGACCGGCACCCAGTGGAAGCCGACTTCCTCGGTCGCATCTGCAATGCGGGCGATATCGGCCACATCCTGCAGGCAGGAGATGCGCCGCTGGCCGGTCTGGATATCGATCACCTCCACCCCGCAGCCATCCGTGCCGACGAAGACGTGGTTGCCATCCAGGGGCAGATCCTGCCGGGGGTCACGCGCCGCCAGGGAATAGGCCGGTGGGGCTTTCTTGAGCGCTTCTTCGATCAGGTGCGGCTTGGCACGCACGATCATTTTTTCGGCATCCACTTCCGCGCCGTGGGACGCCCAAATATCCAGGGCACGCCGGGAGGGGAAACGCACACCGACGTTTTCGATGATCCACAGGGTGGCATTGTGGATTTTTTTAACTTCCTGCGGCGTCAATATTTCCAGCCGCAGTTTGGGGTTGGTGATGGATTTGATTTTCTTGGACATGGTTTTATTTCTATGCCTTGCCGACCAGTTGCTTGGCAACCGCCACGGCCCCGATGGCATCCTCGGAGTAGCCATCCGCCTCGATCTTCTGCACCCATTCACGCGTCACAGGTGCCCCACCCACCATCACCTTCACCTTCCGGCGCAAGCCTTCCTTATCCAGCACAACGATCACTTCCTTCTGCTTGACCATCGTTGTGGTCAGCAGGGCGGACAACCCGACAATATCCGCATCCACTTCCTTGACCTTCGCCAGGATCTTCGCAGCCGATACATCCACCCCCATGTCCACCACTTCGAAACCGGAAGCCGAGAGCATCGTCCCAACCAGGGTCTTGCCGATCTCGTGGATGTCGCCCTCGACCGTGGCCAGCACCACCTTTCCCAGCATCTGGCGCTGGGTGCCGCGTCTCTGCATCTCGGGCTCCAGGGTGGCAACGGCAGCCTTCATGGCTTCCCCGGCCATGACCAGTTCAGGCAGGAAGGCCTCGCCGCGTGCAAAGGATTCGCCAACCTGGTTGACGCCTCTGACGAAACCATCTGTGATGGCTGCCAGGGGATCGACGCCAGCCGCGATGGCTTTGTTGGCCAATTCTACGGCGACATCCGAGTCACCGTCGATGATGCTCTGGGCCATGGCATTGAAAAGTTCTTCAGACATAGGGTTCTCCTTATACAATATGGATGGATTATTTTGGTTCTGTCGTTTTTACGTTTTTCACCACAACAGACACAAAAGCCACAAAGGTTTTTAAAAGAGTTCTTTTAGCGTTTCTCCTTCGTGTACGTAGTGCCCTTTGTGGTGAGAATAGTTTTCCTAAAAAGCGAAAGGTCTATCCCTTTCCAGATGTTGGCAGCGAGATGTATTGCCGTTCCTTCTCCCGCAGCAACTCACCGGGGATGCCAAGGAAAGATTCCATTTCCTTACCAACGTTCAGGATATGGGTCAGGGCCTCTTGGGCCGCCTGTTCGGGCTGGTGGGCTGCAATCGCTTTTACCAGACCTTCATGCTCCCGGTACTCCTGCTGGAGACAACTTTCCAGCATCTCCGGGTGGTGGAACATGGCTTCGTACAGCATCCAATCCGGGAAGGCGTTGGCGGCCATTTCGTAGACTTTATTCAACAGCGCATTCCCGGCGACGCTGACGATTGCCAGGTGGAACTCGCGGTTGAACTGCCGCTGGGCGGACATGTCGTTCAGGGTGGCCAGCGATTTCATCTGCTCCAGGATGCGTTCCAAAGCCAGGATCTGGCTCACATCGGCGCGTTCCGCCGCGCCGCGCCCCGCGGCCGGTTCCAGCAGCAGGCGCAGGCCGTAGGCTTCCACCATCTCCTGCCGGGTGAGTTGCAGGACGCGCACCCCCCGGAAGGGGACGCGTTCCGCCAGCCCGGCCGAGACCAGCAGGTCGAGCGCCTCGCGCACCGGCGTCTGGCTGACGCGCAGGCTGGAAGCGATATCCTCCTGCCGCAGCCACTCACCGGGGCTGTACTTGCCGGCGATGATGCGCTTGTGGAGGATATCGAAGATCTCCTCCTTGAGAGGCTTGCGCTGCAGTTCCAGGTTTTCAGCCGGTACCGGGGTGAGATCCATTCCTGAATTCCTTGATAACAGGGGGTTTTATATATTATACATTATGTATAATTTTTGCGGAGGGGCATCTCCTCCCGCGATAGGGCTTTCCCAAAGTTGGGAATTTCTCAACGCGAATTACGCCAATGTACGAATGACGCGAATAAACCATGATGAATTGGCGAAATTCGCCCATTTGCGGCATTCGCGTTTCAAAACTGCTGATTTTTCAACCTATTTTGAGAAGGCCATATCCCCATCGCCATCCCGCAAATCCCGCCGTTACCGTTTATCGGCGGGATAACGGCGGTTTGTCGGCGGTTTATCGGCAAATGAGGATCTCACGGAGAGGAAACTACACCCTGAATGGTTTTGCCAATGAACACGATCCCCCGCCATGTTGTGCCTGTCATCCGGGTTTATTTATACCCTCTGCTCCAGCCGTTCTGCCAGCCACATCTTGATGACCGACTGGCGTGTAACACCCAACCGGCGCGCTTCGCGGTCGAGGGCCTGGATCATCCATACTGGAAAATCCACGTTGATACGTTTCTGATCCTCACCAGGACGACGGGCGTTGGAAAGGTCCAGATCTTCCAATACACTTTCGTTATTATCAAATTTCTTGTCGAATTCAGAGGCTTTCATAAAGTTCAATCTCCTCCTCACGTGAACGGCGCACCGATATGATGCGGATATTCTCGCCGCGATATGTGATCACTGCCGACCAGAACTTCCCTTCGATTTTTCCGATGACCAGGTAACGAGGTTCATCCGTGGTTCTGGCAAGGATCTCCAGGCGGTTTTCATCATCCCAGATGGATTGGGCTTCATCAAAGTTGATTCCATGTTTCTGGGAATTGCTCTGGCTTTTTTGCGGATCATATTCGAACAACATGATATAGAAATTATACCATTTTTATACCAAAAGAGCATTAAACCGGCTTTTCAAAGAAGAATGATGGCATGACCTTCACTCAGCAATTAATCCAGTATAAAATATTCGCATGAAAGCAATTCATCTCTTTATTACAATGATTCTATTCCTGGGCATGTGCTCTGGTTGTAACCGAGAAAGTTCACCTGCAACCCCGACTGCAACCACAACAGACATGGCAATTGAAACTTCTTCACATACGCCCTCCGTCCAGCCGACGACAATCTCAACACTTGCCATTTCTTCCTCTACAACACCCCCCCCTTCATACAGTTCATGCTGATAGCTTTTCTCCAAGCATCTCTGCGGATGGCCGTTATGTCGCATTTGCGTCGCGCGCTACGGATTTAATTCCTTTGGATGGTAACTGGAAACTTTGCACAACCCAAGAGGGACAGAAAATAAATTGTACACAGATCTATATCTATGATCGAGTAAGCAAAACCATGAAATTGTTTTCGGCATCGGAAGATGGCCTTCCATTAAACGGCGTAAGTGGAGAACCGCACATCACAGCGGATGGGAGACTCATTGCTTTCACTTTGGGTGGAGGTGCCCGCGTCATGCAGAACCCATTTTTCGAATCGCAGGCAGTTGAACAGGCGCGTGTTCTGGCAAGCAAAGATCCTGTGATCTCAACGGATGGTCGCTTCGTAGCATATAGCGGGCAAAACGAAGCCTATGGATGGGATGTCTACGTATACGATCGCCAGTCCGGTCAAACTGAGTTGATTAGCAAGGCTCTAGAAGGCGTGAGTGATGGCGTAAATTGGTGGCCTGCCATCTCTGGTGATGGCCGCTGGGTGGCACTTTGGTCGTGGGCGGGAAACCTAGTTGCCGATGATTTAGAAGTTTGCCGCCAGGGCGAGAGGAACAACTACAGTTGCGGTGATGTGTTCATCTATGACCGAGAAACTGGCCAAATGGACCGCATCCCTGTTGGTATGGGCTACGGCATTGGAATGGGAGAGGAGACTCTCAGCCTATCCGAGAACGGAAGTCGGGTGAGATACCTCTGCAAAGTCTACGACCGTCAGATGGATCAATTTCTGTGTGAGGATTGCTGCAACGCCAAGTTATCCGGGAATGGTTTGTTCTCAATCTTTCGGAAGGGTGTGGAATTCTTTGTAAAAGACCTTTCGACCGGCGCAGTCACCATGGTGAGCGTAACAAGCGACGGCGTTCCATCGAACGGCGAGTGGGTTGGATTTAGCGATCCAGAGTATGCCTTATGGCACGAAGCAATGTTCGAACCAGGTTGCGATATCTCGAATGATGGGCAATGGGCGGTATTTGCCTCCCCTGCCAGTAATCTGGATCTCGATGATACTTACGTATGCAGTGATTGGCCCTTCGTGTCACACAACTGTTATGATGTATTCATCCACAACTTGGTCACTGGTATTACCGAGTGGATTAGCAAACCTTATAAATAGTGAACGTTCCGATTTTCCACTCAATAAAAGCTCTTTACCACCTCAAATAATCCACTTTACATTTCCTAATCCAACCACCTGGTTTATGCAACATGCACCTTCCCGATTATCTCCCCTCCCAACTTCTCCACCTGCCGGTTGCAGGTGTGGTACAATCAAATAGGTCATAATGACCTGTTTGGAGCCTAAAAAATGGAAACCATCAATATCACCGAAGTCAAGAGCCGCTTCTCGGAATTCATCTCCCGCGCCGCGAGTGGGGAACGCTTTGTAATCATGCGCAGGTCGCGCCCGCTGGCAGCCATCATCAGCGCAGGGGAACTGGAACGCCTCGACCGCGCCACCGAGGTCACGCGTCGGCTGGCGCAAGCCCTCGGCCAATCCACGGATTTGCTGGAAGAGATCGAGGCGGGTGAAGCACATCCCGCCATGGCTGCCTTTGGCCTGTGGAAGGATGAAGATGATTTAAGTGATCTCGAAGCCTGCATCAGCGAGAATCGTCAATCGGCTGGCTCGCGCACAGGCGTAGATCTATGAAACTCCTCGATAGCGACCATTGCATCGCCATTCTGCGCGAGAGACTCGATCTACGCGCTCACGTGACGGCTGATGAGGAGTTGTCCATTACAGCGATCAGCGTGGCGGAATTGACGCATGGGGCACAGCGCTCCCTGCGCCGTGAAGATAACCTGGCGCGCCTCGAAGTATTGCTTGCCGCCCTGACGGTCCTGCCATTCGATGAAGCCTCGGCCCGCCGCTTCGGGCAATTGAAAGCTAATCTTGAAATAAAGGGCGAAATCCTTGCTGACCTCGATCTGCAAATTGCCAGCATAGCACTCGTAAACAACCTGCTGCTGGTTACCAACAACACAGACCATTTTAGGCGTATCGAAGGCCTCGAACTGGAAAACTGGCTGACCTGACCTGGGGAAATGCACAAAACATCAAATCGCCGGCGCTTGCGGAAGTACCGGCGATTTCTGATTCCCAATCATTCTCGAA
>JBFYSM010000506.1:0-7525 GCA_041301605.1 Chloroflexota bacterium
GTACTCCGATGTAACCAGCGTGTAAAATCTGGTTACTGGGAATCGCCGGAAGAGGAAGGAAATTGGGGGTATGGGGCGGGCGAAGCCCGCCCCATACCCCCATATCTTTCCCTCCATCACGGCAACGCCCCGAGAGCCCCCTTTTTTTGTTGACTTGCTTTGTTTTCTATTGTAAACTACCTGGAAATCCCTTTTCAAGGAGGTCGGTCGTGGTACGCAAAAGAAATGGTTACCGTTGGTTCGTTATTGGCGTCTTTTTCTTCTTCATGCTCCTGCACCAAACTGACCGTTTATTGATTGGCCCGCTCAAATCGCAGATCAGCGAGGATTTCAATATCAATAATACCCAGTTTGGGCTGGTAATCTCCGGAGCCTTGATTGTCAGCACGGTCCTCTATCCAATCTGGGGTTACCTGTATGATCGTTATGCCCGCGCAAAATTGCTGGCGCTGGCATCCTTCATCTGGGGATCTACCACCTGGTTGAGCGCGATCGTACGCTCGTTTGGCGGCTTTGTAGCCACGCGTGCGTCAACAGGCATCGACGACTCGTCCTATCCCGGCCTGTACACCCTGGTTGCCGATTACTTTGGTCCAAACCTGCGCGGTAAAGTGTATGGCCTGTTGCAATTGGCCCAGCCGATTGGATACCTGGTAGGCATGATTCTGGCCTTGATGGTCGCGCCGGGCCTGGGCTGGCGCAATGTTTTTTACATCACAGGCGGACTTGGCATCATCATTGCCGTTGCGATTTTCTTCGGCGTAAAAGAGATGCCGCGCGGCAAGGCCGAGCCTGAATTCGAAGGCATGACTGAAATGCCTGCTTTCCACTTCTCCTGGAAGGAAGCCAAAGAGATCTTCAAGAAGCGCACCATGTGGTTTGTTTTCCTGCAAGGCTTCGCGGGTGTCTTTCCCTGGAACGTGATCACATACTACTTCTTCGATTATCTCGAAAAAGAGCGTGGCTACGACAGCAATGGGATCTTGTTCACAATGGCCCCGGTCATCCTGGTGCTGGCGGCTGGTTATTTCATCGGCGGCGCAATAGGGGATGCGGCCTTCAAGCGCACCAACAAGGGGCGCATCCTCGTCTCCAGTGCGGGTGTGTTGCTGGGAGCCATCTTCCTGTTCCTTGCCATCAATACGCCGATTGAGTCGCAGACGGTATTCCTGGTCTTCATGCTGTTGACAGCTGTTTTCATGCCGCTCTCCTCCCCGAATGTGATCTCCACTGTTTATGATGTAACCGTTCCGGAAGTCCGTTCGACCGCCCAGGCCACCGAGTATTTCATCGAGAACGCCGGTGCGGCTTTTGCCCCCTTGTTAGCAGGAATTATTGCTGACGCGACCAACCTGCAAACCGCCATCCTGACCATTTGCATAACCGCCTGGCTGCTTTGCTTTGTCTTCTACCTCGGGGCATTGTTCTTCGTGGACCGCGATGTGCATGCCCTGCGGAAGCAGATGGCTGAACGGGCGGAGTTGGAGCGATCCAAACAGGCTGCGTAATCCAGCAATGGATATCATTCAACTCAACCTCAGCAACAAAAGGCACGTGCGGGATTTCCTCGCCGTGCCTTTTCGCGTCTATGCGGACATCCCGCGGTGGGTGCCGCCATTGGAGATGGATGCCCGCCTCATCCTGGATACCAAGCGGCATCCGTTCTACCGGCATTCGCAGGCCGCCTTCTTTCTCGCCAGAAAGGATGGATTTCCAGTTGGGAGGCTGGCTGTAATCGATAACCGCCGTTACAACGATTACAATCATTCCTCTACGGCATTCTTCTATCTTTTCGAATGTGAGAACGATCCGGAGATCGCCAATGGCTTATTCGAGGCAGCCTTCGAGTGGGCCCGTTCTCGCGGCTTGAATGAAATCCTGGGGCCAAAGGGTTTCACGCCCATGGATGGATTTGGCCTGCTGGCCAGGGGCTTCGAGCATCGTCCGGCTTTCGGGCTGCCATATAATCCATCCTACTATCCTGGGCTGGTCGAAAGCCAGGGGTTCGAAGCCCATAGCGAAAGCGTTTCCGGCTATCTCAGCGCGGATTTGCAATTCCCGGAGCGCATCCACGAACTGGCGGACCGGTTGAGAGCCCGGCGCGGGTTGACCATCGCCCGTTGCGGTTCCAGGAAGGAATTGCGGGGGCTGGTGGATCATCTCAAAGGTTTATATAACGGTTCTTTGGGTGAAGGTTCTGGGACATATCCATTAACGGATGAAGAAGTGGATGGCATGGCTCAACAAATGCTCTGGCTGGCAGACCCGCGCCTGATCAAGATCGTTATGAAAGGCGAACAGCCGGTCGGTTTCCTGCTGGCATACCCGGATGTCTCGGCTGCCCTGCAAAGAACAAAAGGAAAATTATGGCCTTTCGGCTGGCTGCGGCTCCTGCTCGAATTGCGCCGCACCGACTGGTTGAATATCAACGGCGCCGGGCTGCTTCCCGAATACCGCGGCTCCGGCGGGACGGCTATCCTGTACAGCGAGTTGTTCAAATCGGTGCGGGATAACCCGCGTTACCGGCATGCGGAGATAGTACAAATCGGCCTTGAGAACGAGCGCATGCAGCGCGAGATGGAGAACTTCGGGATCGATTTCTACAAGATGCATAGGGTATACCGGAAGATGTTATAGAACGGGCGAGTGCGTCGCACCTTGCTAAATGGGACTTTTTCAAGCGCGGGACCGGTTTGTTTTTCGGGACTATGCCCCAAGGTGCGGTGCGACGCACGCTTCGTGAGCAGTTCCATTGTTGGGAGCAAATACATTCCATGAATATCATACAGATTGATCTTTCCAACCGCATACAGGTAAAGGATTTCCTCGACCTGCCGTTCTGGATTTACATGGATACCCCGCAATGGGTGCCACCGCTGGAGATGGATGCGAAGGCGATCTTCAATACAAAGAAGCATCCCTTCCATCGCTTTTCGCAGGCAGCCTTCTTCCTGGCTTACGATGATGCGGGTGTCTCCGTTGGGCGGATCGTTGCCATGGATAACCGCCGCTACAACGATTTTTACAATTCCAGGACCGCCTTTTTCTACTGGTTCGAATGCGTGGATGATCCGGCGGTTTCGGATGCGCTCTTCGATGCTGCCTTCAGCTGGGCGCGCGCTTGCGGCCTGGAGCGGATGATCGGTCCGCGCGGGTTTACACCCCTGGATGGACGCGGCTTGCTGGTGGATGGGTTCGAATACCGCCCGGCTTTTGGAATTGCCTACAATTCACCCTACTATCCGGCCCTTGTTGAGCGGGCAGGTTTCCGGCCCCATCACGATTACCTGTCCGGCTACCTGCGGCGCGAGACGGCGGCTTTCCCGGAACGCGTCCACGAACTGGCGGAGCGGGTTGCCGCCCGGCGCGGGCTGCGGATCGTTAATTTCAGGTCCCGGCGTGAATTGCGCAGCCTGATCCCCCACATCAAGGAACTCTACAATGCCTCGCTAAGCGGCACGCGGGACAACATCCCCATCGATGAAACAGATGTTGCCAGCATGGCAGATATGCTCCTGTGGTTTGCCGACCCTGCCCTGGTGAAACTGGTCATGAAGGGGGACGAAGTCGTTGGCTTTATCATGAGTTACCCAGATATTTCCGCCGCCCTGCAAAAAACGAAAGGCAAACTGCTGCCATTCGGCTGGATCACGCTTTTGCGTGAACTCAAGCGGACGGATTGGGTGGATATGAACGGGATTGGCTTGAAAGAAGAGTATCGCGGCCTGGGCGGGACGGCGATCCTGGCCAGCGAGATCGCCAAGGCGCTGATCGGCAAGCTCCAGTACAGGGTGGCGGACTTTGTACAAGTGGATACCACCAACGAGAACATGCTGCGTGAGATCGCCAACTTTGGCGTGGATTTCTGCAAGCGCCACCGGGTTTACGTCAGGGATTTATGACTTCGACCGTCGCGCAGGCCACACCCCTGGCGTGGATGACCTGCACCTGCCATTCGATTGGCGATTCTTTGTCCCGAACGCGTAACCCTTCTGTGGTTGAATATGTTCCATAGGCATCGGCGACAATGGACCATATCTGGATCTTGTTACTCCAATCCTCTCCCTCTGCCCGGATCGTGACCATGATCGGTTCGTAGGGAATCAAACCGGTGATTTCGATCTTCGCCATGCCCGGGGAAGGTGAAGTGACGGTGAGTTCCACTCCTTCTACCGGCATGCAATCGTAGATCGGTATGTCGGTTCCGGATGGTTCAGGTAAAATGGTTAGAACAGGTGTTGCGAGGGGTTCGGTTGATGGTTGGCAGGCTGGCAGGGTTGCCGTAATGAGCACAATGAGGGCTGCGAGAGTTGAAGTGTGGCCGAGATTGATGAAACAAGGTATAGTCATATTATCCTCCTCTGAGAGAAGTGCCGCCCATATTATACGATTATTTTCTAATCACCTGACAGTTTGTTTCATGAGCAGTTCGTTGGTCGAGTAGACGGTGCTCTTCCGCCGTATCGAGACTATCCATGAGGAGAAAATACCCGGAATGTAGTTTCCCTGACCTGTTAGCCAGGACAGGCTAACGCTCAATTCCAGTTGCCAGCGTGAGAGAACGCTGGCTAATCAACGAAAATCAAGTGAATCTGCAATATGGGCAATCACCAGATTTCAAGTAGTTGATTTGTGGCCCGGAAAGGACTACAATTGTTGTGGAGGAAATTATGGTCAAAATCGTTGCTGATACAACCGCAGGTTTACCGTTGGGACTCTTCAAAGAAAAGGGCATCCCGGTTGTTCCGCAGATCGTCATCTTCGGGGAGGATTCCTACCGGGATGATACTGAACTGGATACCGCCACGTTCCTGCAGAAATTGAAAGCCGCTCCCACGCTGCCCAAAACCGCTGCGCCGCCCCCGGCGCTCTATAATCCCATCTTCGAGGAAGCCAGGAAGAACAAAGAACCGGTGGTGGTGATCGCTCCCTCTGCCAAGGTCAGCGGGACGGTGCGGGCGGCAACCGTGGCTGCCCGGGATTTTCCCGACCTGGATGTGCGCGTGGTCGACTCCCTGACCGTTGCCGGCAACCTCGGGTCGCTGGTTTTGATGGCGCACCAGTGGGCAAGCGAGGGATTGCATGCCGATACGATCGTCACCCGGTTGCACGATATGATTGCACGCGGGCGTATGTACTTCCTGGTGGATACGCTTGAATACCTGCAGAAGGGCGGCCGCATCGGCGGGGCAAAGGCTCTCCTGGGCGAGATACTCCAGATCAAGCCCATCCTCACCGTCCGCGAAGGCCAGGTGGAACCCTTCGAGCAGCAGCGGACGAAGAAACGTGCCCTGGCGCGCCTGGTGGAGATCGTGGAAGAGCAATGCCCAAAGAATGCCGAATCATATCTGTGTGTGATGCAGGCGGATGCCCTGGAAACCGCCCAGGCGCTGGCAGCCGAATTGAAAACCCGCATGGGCATTGAAAACATCCCCATCTACGAACTGCCTCCGGCGATCGTTGTGCATGGCGGGCCGGGTGCGTTGGCGGTCGGCTTCTTCATCACCTAGACGGGCTTTTTGCCGCCTGATATAATTCGCAGGCTATTGTAAATTCCCATGTAGTTCTAAGGAGAAAGAAGTATGTCTGGACACAGCCATTGGGCAACCATCCGCCGCAAGAAGGGCGCGCAGGATGCCAAGCGAGGCGCCATTTTCACCCGCCTGGCAAAGGAAATCGTATTGGCAGCGCGTGACGGCGGTGGCGACCCGGGTACGAACGTACGCCTGGAGCTGGCGATCGACCGCGCCCGCGCCCAGAATATGCCCAAAGATAACATCGAGCGCGCCATCCGGCGCGGAACTGGTGATGATAAAGAAGGCGGTACAATCGAAGAGATCACCTTCGAAGGCTATGGCCCTCACGGCGCAGCTTTGATGGTGGATTGCGTCACGGATAATCGCAACCGGACGATTGCCGAAGTGCGGCACGCATTCAGCCGCAGCGGCGGGAACATGGCCGAGGCCGGCGCGGTCGGCTGGCAGTTTGCCCGGAAGGCTTACTTCTCATTCCCGTCCAGCCAATTGAACTATGACAAGTCCTTCGAGCTGGCGATCGAAGCCGGGGCGGATGATGTCATCGATGCCGGCGAGTCGATCGAGATCATCGGTCCGGTGGAGTCGTTCAAGACCATCAGCGATGCCCTGCATGCCAAGGATGTCACACCGGAGGAAGCTGGCTTGCGGATGTTCGCCAAGCAGGAAATTGATATGCCCACCGATGCCACACTCCAGGTTATGCGCTTGATCGAAACCCTCGAAGACCTGGATGATGTTCAGGATGTCTATCACAACGTGAAACTCTCCGACGAGGCACTGGCGGCACTCGAGGCTGAATAGGGATGTCTCTTGTGCTGGGGATCGACCCGGGAACGGCAACGACCGGCTACGGTTTGGTGCGCGACCGGGAGGATGGCAGCCTGGAAATGTTGGCTTTTGGTACCATCCAGACCCCGGCCGGGGAGCCAGCCCACCAGCGGCTCTCACAATTGTTCCACCAGTTGAATGAACTCATCCTTCTCCACCGGCCGGATTCGTGCGCGGTGGAGAAGTTGTTTTTTCAAAGCAATGTCAAAACGGCACTCGCGGTTGGGCAGGCGCGCGGGGTGGTGCTGCTGGCGATTGCCGAGGCCGGGCTGGATGTTTGTGAGTACACGCCCAACGAAGTCAAACAGGCTGTGGCCGGTTACGGCTCGGCCGGCAAGAAGCAGGTTCAGGAGATGGTGCGGGTGCTGCTCGAATTACCTGAGATCCCCAAGCCGGATGATGCCGCCGACGCGCTGGCGATTGCCATCTGTCATTTGCATACCCGGCATTATGATTGAAAGGGATGCTTCTCTGTTATGAGTGGCAATGTGACAGTCACTTCCGAAGTGACTGTCACATTGGGGCCGAAAGAGGATTTTATGATTGCTACACTAAGCGGTGAGATCACACAAATCGAGGATAACGCAGTTATTGTCGAAATCGGTGGGGTGGGGCTGCGCGTATCCGTCCCCCGCCCACTGCGCGAGCGGTCGAAAGTTGGCGAGGCAGCCATGTTGTATACCCACCTCGTTGTGCGTGAGACGGAACTATCGCTCTATGGCTTCGAATCCAAGACCGAACGTGACTTGTTTACCATGTTACTTGGCGTGGATGGCGTTGGGCCGCGGGTTGCCCTTTCGGTGCTGTCCAGTACCAGCATGGATGCCATCCAGCGGGCGGTGTTCCACGAAGATCCGGACCTGTTGGGCCGTGTTCCCGGCGTGGGCAAGAAGACCGCCCAGAAGATCGTGCTGTACCTGCACGACAAGTTGAAGCCGGTCGAGTTACTCGAAAAGGTGGCCGCCATGAGCGATGTGGATTCGGAAGTCCTGGCGGCGCTGACCGCGTTGGGTTATTCGGTGGTGGAAGCGCAGAGTGCCATCCAATCCATCCCCAAGGATGCACCCGAAGATGTGGAGGAACGGTTGCGACTGGCATTGCAAAGTACGGGGAAGTAACCAAGAATGGATTGTTATAATCTGGCTGCATGTCCCTGATCA
>JBFYSM010000531.1:0-2941 GCA_041301605.1 Chloroflexota bacterium
ATGCCCAAAGCAAACTACCAGTTCTTCCCAATCCCTTTCGGGATTCGTTACTATCCTTCATCCGAACCATCCACTCTGCGGCCAGCAGGTCGAGGTGATCCGCATCCGGCGGGGTGCAGACCCGGATCTCATTGTTCGTCTGCCGGATGGTCATCATGCCGCCATTGCGATGAGCTGGACAGATTATGCTCTTCCCAGTTGTTGCCATTCCCCACCTTCACCAACTCACCTGTTGGATTTCCAAGGCTTGCGCCAAGCCGCCCAACTCATCGAGCACATTCTCCAACAGGAAAATATCGCGAACCGTTCCGAAGAGTGAACTATGATTGCGCCATCCACCTCAGTCTGTGTTTCCTATTCCAGGAGGTTTCGCAATGTCCGTTCAACCTTCACCTCTCGATGTTCCCACGTTGCCCGCCCAGGTGTGGGCCAGTCTGGCCATCGATCTCAAGCAACAAGTCATCTTCCTGATGGCTCAATTTGCCTTCAACTTGATTACAGACCAAGCTGATTGGTTTGCCTAGGAGCCTGAACATGCTCAACCGATTCAACCATCCCAAGATCCAGCCTGATCATCTGGAACGACAAGCCTTTATTTATGTCCGTCAATCCACCCTCGTGCAAGTGCGCGACAATACCGGCAGCAAAGCCCGCCAATATGACCTGGTCCAGCGCGCCATGAACCTGGGCTGGCCGCGCGAGCGCATTACTGTGATTGATCAGGATCAGGGTCATTCTGGTGCCTCTGCGGTCGGTCGGGATGGCTTTCAACTCCTGGTCTCGGAAGTGGGTCTGGGTCGTGCGGGTGCCGTGCTGAGTCTGGAAGTTTCCCGCCTGGCCCGCTCGTGCAGTGACTGGTATCGCCTGATCGAGATCTGCGCACTGAGCCAGACCTTGGTTGTGGACGAAGAAGGGATATATGACCCCAACCAATATAATGACCGCTTGCTGCTGGGTTTCAAAGGCACCATGAGCGAAGCGGAACTGCATTGGCTGCGCTCTCGCCTGCAGGGTGGCAAGTTGGAGAAAGCCCACAAAGGCGAACTGCGCTTTCGCCCGCCCACCGGCTTTGTCTATGACTCGCTCGGGCAGCTGATCCGGGATCCAGATGAACAGGTTCAGCAAGCCGTGCGCCTCGTTTTCGATCTGTTCGATCAATGCGGCTCAGCCCTGGCGGTGGTTCAACATTTCAACACGCATGGTTTGCTCTTTCCCACCCGCTTTTGGGGTGGCATACGGGATGGCGAACTGGTCTGGCACCCTCTCAGCAACGGCCGGGTCCTGGCCATCCTGCACAATCCGGCTTATGCAGGCGCTTATGTTTTTGGAAAAACCCAAACCCGCACCAAAACTTTGCCTGGTGAGGCACCTCGCATCAAAGGTCGTACCCGCCAGCTCAAACCAGAGGCCTGGCCGATTGTCTTGCAGGAGGCGCATCCCGCTTATATCACCTGGGAGGAGTTCCTGCGCCATCTGCAGCGTCTGGATGACAACCGCACTTGGCGGCCGGAAGAGCGGCGCGGGGCCGTCCGTAAAGGGGCGGCACTTCTGCAAGGCATCGTCTTATGTGGTCGCTGTGGGCGGCGCATGTCGGTACGCTACATTCAGGATGGCAGCCTTCCAATCTATGTTTGTGCACAGGTTCATAGTCAATTGGCGGGAAAGACCTGTCAGTTCATCATGGGTCCGGAAGTCGATGCAGCAGTAAGCCAGGTTTTTCTCGAAGCGATGCAGCCCGCTCAACTCGAGATCTCGATGGCCGCCTTTGAACAGATCGAGGCACGCACCCGCCAGATTGAGCAGCAATGGCAACTCCGACTGGAACGTGCCCGTTATGAAGCGGATCTTGCCCGGCGAAGCTTCAGCCGCGTTGATCCTGAAAACCGTTTGGTTGCCCGCACCCTCGAACATGACTGGAATGAGAAACTGGCTGAGATCGAGAAGTTGGAGCACGAATATCTGACCCTGCCCAAACTGATGGCGCATCTGGTCAGTCCCCTAGAACGCCAGCGCATCCTAGACCTGGCTCAGGATTTACCTGCGCTCTGGCTGGCGCCCACCACCTCCCCTGCCCAGCGCAAGCAATTGCTGCGTTTCCTGATCAAAGATGTGACTCTGACTGGCTTGAAGACTTCCATTGACATCCAGTTCCGCTGGCAGACGGAGGCCATCACCACTCGCCAGGTTGCGCGTCGACCCAAATCCTGTGATGTTCGGCGCACCCCTTCGGCCGTGGTGGATCGTATTCGCACCTTGGCAGCCAACCAGACCGATACACAGATTGCGACTACCCTCAACCGAGAAGGTTTGACCCCTGGCCTGGGTGGAACCTTTACTCCCAGCAAAGTCCAATGGATCCGCTACGCCTACCAGATCGCCAGTGCCTGTCCTCTGGCTCCGGGTGCCTGTCCAGCCGGGCAACGAGGTGATGGACGATACTCCACCCGTGCAGCCGCTGACCTCTTGAATGTGAATGTATCGACGATTGCTGCCTGGTGTGAGACCGGTGTGCTGGATAGTATTCAGGAGGCGCCTCACGGCCCGCGCTGGATCCAATTGTCCCCTGACATCATTGCCAAATTACGCAAACCTATCCGGCAACGCTGGCAAAAAACACGTTCCAAAATGAACAACATGTAGTACACTGTTAAAGTTCCAGTTCTCGTATTCCTCACAACCAGAATACCCAACCCTACTTTATGAGGTGCAGTGTGAACGCCACATCGGTATCCCCAACGGTCTTTTCTTTACTTTTGCCTTTGGGATGTACACTCTTCGAACGGGCTGTGGCTGATAAGTTTTCTTCTTGAGAGATGCTACGAGCTTTTGAATTTCCTGCTCATAGTTCTTCTTGAAGTTATCCCTCGTTGTGCCATCTACACCCGCCGTCGAGCTTCCGGGTCGTGCCAGAACAGCTTCGGCTGCACATCGAATCCAGTAG
>JBFYSM010000542.1:0-6974 GCA_041301605.1 Chloroflexota bacterium
GTTATAAACCGGGATGACCACAGAACAGGTTGGCTTTGTCACTTCGACTCCCGTGAATTCAGCAAATCGAACAGGTTGTTATAGAACTTCCACATCCAGAGATTGACGCGCCCGCTGCGCAACAGAAAACGTAAAGGATGCCTGGGTTTCCGGGTAACCTTCCCCTGCGCCGATAGCCCATACTGATGTGCCAATTGCGCTATTTCAGGGCCGACAACATTCCCCAGGAAGCGTGTCACCGGTTCAGGTGTGGATAAACGCAAATATCCCAGGCGATCCACGGCCATATCGAGTTCCCTCATCTGGCCCATCAGGTGACCACTCCAGGTTTTCGGAAGGGTATCCAGGAGGACCTGTTTGGGTGAAACAAACTGCATGTGCTGGGCAGAGATGAGTGCATCCACGCCAGCGTATGTTAGGAGATGATCTTCCAGGCCATCAATTTCCTGGGCATATTTATCCGCATCCCACCCATACCCTTCCAGGTAGTGCTCCTCATACTCCCGAGGCCAAATCAAGCTAGTACGATCGTTGACATCGGGCCGACTGGCGAAATCCAACGTCGAGTCGATCCCATACTTCATCTGGGAACGCACATAGAATCCGGAAACCATCCCGACTTTCGGATAAGCATCGAGGATTCTCAGACAGGCATCCAGCCAGCCGGGCAGGAAGAACATATCGTCATCGGCATAAGCGATCAACTCCCCCGGCGCGGATGGGAACATCACCTGGAAGGCGCCTATCTTGCCGATGTTCTGACTGGACAAGAACAGGTATTTGATCTTGCCCGCATCCCGCAGGCCGCGCAGGTAATCCACCAGCATGCCACAACTCCCGTTATCGAAGACCATCAGGTCGGTACCCGGGGTATGGGCAACCAGGCTCTCCAGGCTCAAGCGGATCACATCGAAACGGTCCCGGAAGTAGCCGTACAACTCCGGCAGGTAGGTCAGCAGGCAGAGGGTCACGCGCGATGGATGATAATCACTCACGTGTCCACGGGCGGGGTTGATTCCAAGTCTGGGCATTTTTACACTCTCATTACCATACCGGCATCTACCTGGTCGATCCGCCAGGAAGCAATTCTGCCATTCGATAAAAACGTTTGACCGGATACCTGGAGAGCAACATCGTCAACCCGGCCAGATGCTCGCCATACAAGCCCAGTTCCCGTTTGATCGATTCCTTCTGTGCATCCGTATGGGCAATCCGGATGCGGGTAGGAACACACAGTTCTGATAAGAGATTACCTTTCCTGGCTAATTCTGGTTCCTTGATGAGGCGAATGACATCCAGGCCAAACACATCATCCACCTCGATACGGGTATTAAAAATGTCTCCCTTCTGGCTGGAAGAGTACCGTTCGATCTCACCTACAATATCATCAAGATGATGGCCATTCTGTACCAGATAGCTACGGAGGTTACTGAAAGCAACCTGGTGCAACTGCGGATAATGTTGAACAAGCGCGATAGCCCGATACTTATATATCAGGTTTCCACCGATCTCTCCATGGATATATCGATCCAAAGATGCCCTTACATCCTGAACCAGTTTATTTCGATCCTGCCAAAGTTCATTCTTTGTTTCCATGGTAAAGCCATCATACAAGGCTTTGATTTCCAGAGGAGCATCAGGAAGATGTTCATGTACCAGACTCAACCAATCCCAGGTGGGAAGTTGCAGCATGCGCAATAAACCATGGATTTCACCGAAAATGCGGTCGTTATAAAAGAGTCCGATGGTCAGATATAATCGTCGTGCCTCAAGGTAATCATCGAAGGATAACGTGTTCGTTTCGACACATATTTCCTCGATCTCGATGGACGGGATTTCCTTTTCGAAAACCTTATATTTTCCCAAACAACGTTGAATGGGGCGGAACATGCTCTTCATCCCGTACTGCTGCCGGACAACCTCCGATGCCAATTCGGTGCCCGGGATAATGGAGAGTTGGTGCTGGGTGATGTTGCCAATGCCAGCACGGATCAAGCCGGACATACTTTCCCGTTGCGCATCCAGCGAGTCCCCAGGCAGGGCGAGGATAATCTCGGAATAGGCATGCGTCTCGGTATCACTGACTTTATCCGAAAGCGCCATGATATCATCCACGGATATATTCTTGCGCTTTACATTCTCCAGCACCACAAGATTAAGTGACTGAACCGAGGCTGTCAGGCGCATGGCACCCCGCAATAATTCATTGCACTTGAGCACCAGGTCTTTCCGGTTCTTCCCTGTCGCACAATTCACATATTCCGGATAGCCGGTGCGCTCCTGTATCCCGCTCAAGTATTCGCAAAACTCAAGGTCTTCCGGATACATGGCGAAATTCGAGTCAGTAATCCGCAGGGTTTTGGTGTATTTGACGCGGGCTACAATGTAATCTATTTCTTCCTTTTTGCGCTCGAAGGATGTTTTATATACCTTGGTATAGTAACTGTGGCCTTCGGCGCAGAAAGCACATGTAAAGGGACAGCCGCGATTCGTCCGGATGGCAGGGATCAGTTTCTGGTCGAAGAACTTGTCCATCAACCCCAGCACATAAGGGGATGGTACTTCTTCCAAGTTGGCATGGCGCGGTTCGAGTTCACCGAAGTAAGGCTGTCCATCCACGATGGCATGACAACTGGGCAGTTTGGCGCGTTGTGCATCCGCGATGCTGGCCCCTTCCAACAGCATCCCCACCAAACGAGCGAACGGTAATTCGCCATCGCGGAAAACGTAAAAATCCACACTGGGGTATTTTTCCAGCCACTTGACCTGTTCATCGTACGTTTCCGGATAGTTGGGACCACCAAAGACGGTAACTGTCTCCGGGTACTTTTCTTTTATTGCAGATATGACCTGGTAGGAGAGATCGATATTCCAAACATAGTTGGATGCGCCAACGATAAATGGCGGGTTTTGGTTTAGCGCATCCATGAACTCATCCACGAATTTGAATATCTGCACATCCACGGCCTCCCCGTGCACTTTCAGGCAATAGGCCGCGATCAGGCCGAGTTGCAGCGGCATGGTATCGCTCCCCAGCCCAAGCGGGGAATTGTGCGTCAGATCTACCAGGTAAATCGCTTTCTTTTCCATTTTTCTTCTCTCCAATCTTCACAGTAGCTGCTTCCGATATACCACTAAATAACCAACCGGGGCTGGATTATTAGCATCATGGGGTGATTGGGCATATCCTTCACCAGCGATCCATTTCATGACCGACCCGATCAGGAAATCCAGCCCCAGCAGGAGCGCCCGGCCGGCAATCCGCCGCGCCCGGCCGAACTTCGGAAGCGTCCAGTAACGGAAATAGCGGGTACTTTCACTCGCCAAAAAAACAGGGTCGTAATACCCTTCCACGGTATCCACCGCCAGGCCCGCATCCCGTCCCATTTTCTCCAAGAGATAATGGGTGTAACGGGCAAAATCATAGGGGGCCTGGTGGATCTTCACCAGGAACGGCACAGTGGCGATCATGACGCCGCCTGGCTTCAGCAAGCCGGACAATGAACGCATCACACCGGCCGCATCAGACAGGTGCTCCAATACATTCATCATCAGGATGGCATCCAGGCTGCCTGGGCGGAATGGCACCTGCCGGGTCAGGTCACAGACCAGGTCCACGCCGGGATAGGGATAGAGATCAACGGTGAAATAATTCCGCCCGGAAAACAACCCGGAAAAATAGCCGATCCCGGCCCCTACATCCACGATCACCGCATCGCCTGCCAGCTTCCCTATCTCTCTCTTGAGGAAACGCTGGTTTGCCAGCCGCCAGGGTGTTTCACTTTGCGAGGTGCAGGGACTTTTCTCCGTAGGGCGAATATCAGGAGGGACTTCATCAAACAACGGGATACCGGCGTGCATCTTAACAATCTTCCCACAACCCATACAAACCAGATGCTCATGATCGGGTTCGAAACGATATTCCCCGCCACACACCGGGCAGGCAAGCAGGTTGAGCAAGGCTGGTTTCATGGAACTCCCTGCACCTAATCTTCTACTTTTTCCGGGTGCTGCATCATTACTTCCACCACCAGGAAATCGAACTTGGTATCCACATTTGCCGAACGGCTCTCCGGCATCACGTACGGGCGGCTGACCTTGCCCAGCATGCTGTTCTGATCCATCACCACGCTCCGTTTCGCGGCAAAGATGGCCCCGTTGCGGATGTAGACCGGCGGCAAATCCTGGCGGCGCTGCATTTCCTTCTGCTCACCCATCGGTAACTGCACCAGCAAATCATTCTCGATGAAGCGCATCCGCGCCGGGTGATGGTGCGCCACCCGCACCACCGAGACCACTGAATCTGCCCCCGTTTCGATGAGTTTTTCCAACGCCGCATCGATGTCCGCGCCGTTGCGGAGGGGGGAGGTCGCCTGGAGCAGGACCACGTAATCGAAGGTGATGCCATCCCGGCTTTCGATCTCCCGCACGGCATGCTGGACAACCGGCAGGCTGGGGGCTTCATCCGTGGCCAGTTCCGCCGGGCGGACAAAGGGCGCCGGTGCGCCAAAACTTTTGGCAACCTTGATGATCTCTTCATCTTCCGAAGAGACGACAAAATGGGTCAACAGATTGCTCTGCTGGGCAGCCTCGATGGTGTAATACAACATCGGCTTGCCGTTGAGCAGGGCCAGGTTCTTGCGCGGCACCGACTTGGAACCGCCGCGGGCAGGGATGACACCCAGGATGTAAGGTTTCTTTTTAGACATATCGTTTCCTAAAATACAGGTTTCTCTTCCCAGTTATAAACCATTTCACCGCCAACACGGCTGGCAAAACGGCCGCGGTAGTAATCCCGGTTCAGTTCCTCTGTGTGGCTGAGGGGACGCGTGCGCAGCCCAATGGCCTGCTCATAACCAGGGATTTCGCGTTCCACAATGGCTTTGCGCTCATCAAGGGGCAAGCGGCTGAAATCCACCAACTGCTTCAACTGCTCCGGGTTGATGGATACCGGCCCGTCCTTGGTGGCGTCCGCCGGCAGGATGGTGAAATGGCGTTCGATCACATCCGCTCCCAGGCTGAGAGCGATCATGGCGGCTTTGATCCCATCGCGGGATACCAGCGAATGGTCGCTCATTCCGACCGAGGGCGTGAACTGGCGCAGGTATTCCATGCGGGCCAGGTGGAATTCATTCAGCGGCGTGGGGTAGATCGTCACGGCATGCAGGAAACTGAAGGCATGTCCCTGCAAGAGCTTGGCCGCCCCTTCGATCTCATGGTCGTAGGTCGCGCCGGTCGAGATGAAGAGATACGCAAAATGCTCTTTCAATTCACGCAGCATCGGGTAACTGGCGCAATCATAACTGGCGACTTTGACCGCATCCCAGCCCAGGCTGGCGACGAAAGGAATGCGGGAGCGCGAGAAGATCGTGGTCATTGGCTTGATGCCGGCTTTCTTGCATGCCTCGCCGAAAAAACGATGCGCTTCATCCGTCATATCCATCGGCTTCAGGCGTTCATATTCGGGCTTGTAAGGCCGTTTGATGGCGACCTGCTTTTCACCTTCCCATAGGCCTTCTTCGAAGCGCTCGCGGAAGGTCAGGTCATCGGCCAGCATGGACTGCACCTTGGCATAGGTTGCCCCGGCCTCGGCAGCGGCCCAAACCATTTCCTTGAGCAAACTCAGGTTGCCTTTATGGTTCTGGCAGAACTCGGCAATGATGATCGATTTTTGGGTATCCATAATTCATCCTGTCATAACAAGTAATCATCCGTTGACTAATTTTACCGGCAACTCCGTCAAGCTCTCGACAATGATATCAGGCTGCGCTTCAGCCAGTTTCCCGGCTGGGTAGGTGCCCGCTTTCGCTGCCACCCGCACACCGGCATCCTTGCCAAGTGCGATGTCAGTTGGTTCGTCGCCGACGAAGAGGATCTCATCCAGCCCGACTTGCTGTTTCTGGCAGACATAATCCACATGCTGCCTGCCCTTGTAGAAACCCGGCTTCGAGCCTAACACTTCGCCACCGGTGCTGATGAAATAATCATACAGGCCCAGCGAACGGGCAATATCGATGATCTCCTGCTGGTCAGCGGAACTGGAAACGTACAGCACCATGCCCGCCTCCCGTAAGGATTGCAAAGCCAGCGGCGTTTCTTCCGGCAGCAAGCCCGGCGTGGACGGGTCGAGCAGGACGCGCCGGTTCATGTCCGAGAAGCGGGCGCTCATCATTGCGTACTGTTCCTTGCCGAGCGCAGGCAGCCCCACTTCCTTGCAGATGGAGGCAAACAATTCCCGGCGGGGGATACCCGAATGGAGACGGTAGGCAGCCTCCACGTCCGGGGCGGGGACGCCGAACACTTCCGAGAACAGTATCCCGCCATTGCGGATCTTCCACTCCAGGGAACGGATGAGCGTCCCATCCCAATCGAACATGACGACCCGGATGCTCACAGGTAGCGCTCCTTACCGGACCGTCGAAGCTGTTCCAACAATCCCCGGATTTCACCCGCCCGCTCGCGGGAGCAAACCAGCACCACATCCCCGGCGCGCACCACCACAAGTCCCTGCACGCCCAGCAAGCCCACCAGGCCTTCATCGGTGTAGATGATGTTCTCCCGGCTGTCGTCCGCCAGCACTTCGCCCAGCACGGCGTTGCTCTGGGCGTCACCCGGCCAGAGTTCGGACAGGTTGCCCAGCGAACCGACATCGATCCGCTGGAAGGCACCCCGCACGGCTGCCACGTTGGCCGATTTTTCCATGATGGCGTAATCGACCGAGATATTTTCGAAAGCCGGGTAGATGCTTGCCAGCGCATCCGGCGCGGGCGAAGCACCCCATCTTTCCAGGGCAGACGCCACTTGCGGCAAGTGGGTTGCCACCGCCTGCCAGAAAGTCGAGACCCGCCAGGCGAATGTGCCGGTATTCCAGAGATATTCGCCGCTGGCAAGGAAGGCTTCGGCGCGGGCGCGGTCGGGTTTTTCGATGAATTCCAACACCCGATGGACCGGGCAAGTGCGGCGCTCTTCCAGCG